>CANRGB010000052.1 GCA_947630005.1 uncultured Lachnospiraceae bacterium | reverse complement strand
CTTGGCCGTATGCATTCTGACGCTCAGTTCGCGGGATCCTCTTCTGTACCGGCTCACGTAGAGATGATGGGTCTGATCGGCGCAGGCAACAACCCGATGGTTGGTATGACCGTTGCGGTTGCAGTTTCCGTACAGGAAGCGGCGGACGCAGGAAAGTTCTAAATAACAGCGGAAAATAAGACGAGGATGGGGCACTTTCAGCGAAATGAAAGTGCCCTTTTTTCATATGCGCAGGGCCCGCACATGGAAACAGCTGCTGACACAGCATGCGGGCCGCGCGGACGGGCAGGAGGAAAAACCGCCTCTTACTCGATTGCGCAGGCCCGCACATGGAAACAGCTGCTGACGCGGCATGCGGGCCGCGCGGACGGGCAGGAGGAAAAAACCGCCTCTTACTCGATTGTGCAGGCCCGCAAAAGGAGATTAACTGCCAGCGCAGCATGCGGGCCGCGCGGACGAGCAGGAGGAAAACCGCCTCTTACTCGATTGCGCAGGCCCACATAGGGAGATTAGCTGCTGACGCAGCATGCGGACTGCGCGGCGGGCAGGAGGAAAACCGCCTCCCGCCCGGTTTCAGAAAAAAGCAGGATATTCCGTATATCTGCGGGGGAACAAAGAAGGAGGAATCGGAAAATGGGAGTAAGAATGGCAAACTGCGGACACGATGAGAACAGGCGCTATACGGGAGGCAAGGCAGGGGATCAGTCCGGGAAGGAATGGTATCTGCGGCCCTGGTATTCATATCCGTGGAATTACATCCTGCGCTGGAAGGACGCGGGACTTGGAAATTTATTTGCCGATCTGGCGGTCGAAGCGGCGGAGAATGACAATGTCGGCTATGATCAGGGGCAGAGATACACGTTTGCCGAGGCGCTTATGGCGGCCGGATGGCGGCCGTCAAAGATCAGAAAGCCGTGCGAGGCGGACTGCAGTTCCGGGGTGGTGGCTCTGATCAGAGCGGTCGGCCACCTGAAAGGGATCGGCGATCTGCAGAAATGCAGCGCCACGTATACCGGAAATATGATGGCGTGGTTTCAGTCATCTGCCGGAAAGAAATATTTCACTGTTCTGACAGGAAAGTATCTGGTTGATTCCAGCCTGGCGCGGCGCGGCGATATCAACCTGAATACGGCGCACCATGTCAATGTGACCGTCGACAACGGATCAAATTCCGGCATGTCAAACGCGGGCGCGGGAACAGGCGCAGGAACGGGCACAGCCCCCGCGGGAACAGGGCAGAACCTGATCGGCAGCTGCACGGTCACGCTTAAAACTTTCCTGGTTGGGGCAAAAGACAGCCAGGTACGCACGATTCAGATCCTGCTTAAAAATCTCGGCTTTCAGGGAAAGAACGGGAAACCGCTTGCGGCCGACGGGATCCTGGGAGAGAACACGGCGTATGCCATTGAGCAGTTTCAGCGGCAGCAGGGGATGACGGGCATCAATTACGGCACGGTGGGCGCGAAAACCTGGCAGCTGCTGCTGAGTGCGAAGTGACGGAGGAAAACTCTGCGGCATCCGGTCCGCTGTCACATGTGATCTTCATTCTTTGGGATTGTTGACATTTCCGCCTTTCTGGCATAAAATAGGAAAACGTCAGAAAGGCAGTCAGCAATCAGTTATGTATGAGGAGACAGTTATGGGAAAATATTTTGGAACCGATGGATTTCGCGGGGAAGCGAACGTCAGGCTGAAAGTGGAGCACGCGTTTCAGGTCGGACGTTTCCTCGGGTGGTATTTTGGAAATGAGTACAAAGCCCGCATTGTGATCGGAAAAGACACGAGGCGTTCCAGCTACATGTTTGAATACGCGCTCGCGGCGGGACTGACCGCGTCCGGAGCGGACGCCTATCTGCTTCATGTCACGACGACGCCGAGCGTATCCTATGTCGTGCGCACGGAGGATTTTGACTGCGGGATCATGATCTCCGCGAGCCACAATCCGTATTATGACAACGGGCTGAAGATCATCAGCGGCAGCGGAAAGAAGATCGAGTCGACGGTGGAGGATCAGATCGAGGCGTACATCGACGGAAAGATGGGGGAGATTCCGCTTGCCGTGGGCGCGAAGATCGGCCGCACGGTTGACTATGTGGCGGGCCGCAACCGTTACATAGGCCATCTGATTTCGCTGGCGACGCGGTCCTTTAAAAATACGAAGGTCGGACTCGACTGCTCAAACGGCAGCGCGTCCTCGATCGCCAAGAGCGTTTTTGACGCGCTCGGGGCCAGAACGTACGTGATCAACAATGAGCCGGACGGCACGAACATCAACCGGGACTGCGGCTCCACCCATATCGAGGTGCTGCAGAGATTTGTCCGGGAGCGCGGGCTTGACGTGGGCTTTGCCTACGACGGCGACGCGGACCGCTGCATCGCGGTGGATGAGAACGGCCGCATTATCGACGGGGATCTGATCATGTACATCTGCGGCAAATATATGAAAGAGGAAGGCAAGCTGATCAACAACACGATCGTGACGACGGTCATGTCGAATCTCGGCCTGTACAAGGCGCTTGACGCGATCGGGATCCGTTATGAGAAGACGGCGGTCGGGGATAAATACGTCTACGAAAACATGTGTCAGAACGGACACTGTCTCGGCGGCGAGCAGTCCGGCCACATTATATTTTCAAAGCACGCGACGACAGGAGACGGCATTCTCACATCGCTGATGGTGATGGAGGTCATGATGGATAAGAAGGTCAGCCTCGGGACTCTGGCGGCCGACGTAAAGATCTATCCGCAGCTGCTTGTAAATGTCAAGGTGAGGGACAAGAAGGCTGCGCGCGAGAATCCGATGGTCGTCGAGGCGGTGGAAAAGGCGGAGCGCGAGCTCGGGGAGAACGGCAGAATCCTCGTTCGCGAGAGCGGCACAGAGCCGGTGATCCGCGTGATGGTGGAGGCGGAGAGCAGCGAGCTCTGCAAAACCTATGTGGATCAGGTGGTGGACGCCGTCCGCTTCGCGGGTCTGGCAGATTAAGAGAATACGGACAGGCGGGCCGGAGGGCAGCGACAGAATTTTCCGGAATTTCCGGAACGTTCCCGAAGACAGAGCGGGGGGCGGGAGGACTGCTGATCCCGAAAACAGTGCGCGGGAACGGGAGAACCGCCGGTTCCGGAGACAGGAAACAATCGATGGAGTGTGATAAAAGGAATGGAGCACAAATGGAGACGGCTCCTTGGCTACTACGGGCCTTATAAAAAACTGTTTTTTTCGGATATGTTTTTTGCGGTCATCGGAGCGGCGGCAACGCTTGTGATTCCGCTGATCGTACGCTATATCACGTACGATGTTATCAACCGGCCGGGCGGGGAGGCGCTTGGCGTGATCCTGCGGCTCGGCGTTCTGATGATCGGACTGGTCGCGCTCGAGGGTTTCTGTAATTTCTATATCGCGTATTTCGGGCATATCATGGGCGCCAGGATCGAGCATGATATGCGCAATGAGATTTTTCAGCATTATCAAAAGCTGTCCTTTACTTTCTATGACAACCAGAAGGTCGGGCATCTTCTCTCGAGGGTCACTTCGGATCTGTTCGATATCAGCGAACTGCTGCACCACGGTCCGGAGGACGTCGTGATTTCTCTGATGAAATTTATCGGATCGTTTGTGATCCTCTTTCAGGTGAACCGGACGCTGACCTTTATCGCGTTCGCCGTCATCCCGTTTATTGTGATTTACGCATACCATCTGAATATCCGGATGAAGCGCGCGTTCAAGGCGAACCGCGCGCGGATCGCGGATATCAACAGCCAGATTGAGGACAGTCTCTCCGGGATCCGGGCGGTAAAATCTTTCTCGAACGAGGAGATTGAGATGGAGAAATTCCGCGAGGGGAACGAGCGCTTTGTCGAGTCGAAGCGCAGGAGCTACTGGTACATGGGACTGTACAATTCCGGGCTTGGGGCCATGACGACGATGGTAACGATCATTGTGCTGGTGGCGGGGGCCTGCCTGATCACAGGGGGACGGCTTGCCGTGACGGATCTCGTCACATTTCTGCTCTACATCAATAATTTCACGGAGCCGATAAAGAAACTGATCAATTTTACGGAACAGTTCCAGAACGGGTATACCGGTTATGAACGTTTCCTTGAGATCCTGGACATCCAGCCCGACATCACCGACGCCCCGGATGCCGTTTCGATCGGCAGTGTGAAAGGGGACGTCGTTTTTGACAACGTATCGTTCCGCTATCAGGAAAATCAGGACACGGTGCTGAGCCACATCGATCTGCATGTGCCCGCCGGCGAATATATCGCGATCGTCGGGTCTTCCGGCGGCGGAAAGACGACGCTGTGCAGTCTGATCCCGCGGTTTTACGATGTGGACAAAGGCCGCATTCTGCTTGACGGGCAGGATATCCGGAAGATCCGGATCGCGGATCTGCGCAGGCAGATCGGAATTGTCCAGCAGGATGTCTATCTTTTCGCGGAGGATATCATGGAAAATATCCGCTACGGAAGACCGGACGCGACGGATGAGGAGGTCATTGAGGCGGCGAAACTCGCGAACGCGCATGATTTCATCTCGCAGCTTCCCGACGGCTATCATACGGATATCGGGCAGCGGGGCGTCAAGCTCTCGGGCGGACAGAAGCAGCGGCTGTCGATCGCGCGCGTATTTCTGAAAAATCCGGCGATCCTGATTTTTGACGAGGCAACCTCGGCGCTCGACAACGAGAGCGAGAAGATTGTCCAGCAGTCGATGGAGGCTCTGGCGAAGGGCAGGACTACTTTTATTATCGCGCACCGCCTCTCGACGATCCGCAACGCAAAAAAAATACTTGTGCTGACTTCACGCGGAATTGAGGAGCAGGGGACGCATGAGGAACTGCTGGCCCGAAACGGCGTCTACGCGAAGCTGTACAGAGGATAGACAGAGTTTTTACAAGAGGAATGACGTATGGAGATTGAATTTAAGAAACCGGAACTGAAAGACCAGGAATTGATCAGGGAATATCTGTGGAAAAAGAAGACCAGGAGCTGTGAGTTTACGTTCTCAAATATGTATCTCTGGACGAGGAGCTATAAGGTGCAGTTCGCCATAGTCGCGGACTGCCTTGTCTTCCGCTATCCGGGGAAGGAAAACGGATATCTGTTTACCTGTCCGCACGGGAAGACGGAAAATCTGAAGGAAGCCCTTGATCTGCTGGAGGTGTGGTGCGCGGAACATCAGACGGAATTTGTGATGGCGCTGGTGACTCCGGAGCAGTTCGAGGAGATCGAGGCGGTCTATCCGGGGAGGTTCCGGATAGAGTATGACAGAGACGCCGCGGATTATGTCTATGAGACAGAGAAGCTGATCAGCCTGTCCGGGAAGAAATATCACGGCAAGAAGAACCATATCAATAAGTTTCAGAAGCTGTATCCGGACTGGTCCTATGAGCCGATCACGGAGGCGAATGTGGAGGACTGTTTCCAGATGGGGCTGGACTGGCGCAGCGAGAACGGCTGCGAGGAGGATCCGGATAAGAACGCGGAGATGTGCGTGTGCATGAACTTCCTCCGGCTGTTCCAGGAACTGCATCTGAAGGGCGGACTGCTCCGCGTTCAGGGAAAAGTGGTGGCGTTTACGGTCGCGGAACCGGTCTGCGACGATACGATCGTGATTCATATTGAGAAAGCGTACGCCGATGTGGAGGGAGCCTATACGATGATCAACCAGCAGTTTCTGCTGCATGAGGCGGCCGGTTATCCTTATGTGAACCGTGAGGATGACGCCGGAGAGCCGGGGCTGCGCCAGGCAAAGCTGTCGTACCATCCGGCGTTTATGGTTGAGAAAGGAATCGTGACGGAAATAAGGAGAATGGACGAATGAAAGCATGGGAATCCAACATACGAAAAGTAACGCCTTACGTGCCGGGGGAGCAGCCCCGGCAGAGCAATGTGATCAAACTGAATACGAATGAGAATCCGTATCCTCCGTCTCCGGAGGTGGCGAAGGCGCTTCGCGCCATGACAACCGGGACAATGCGGAAATATCCCGCGCCGGACGCGCAGCCGCTGGTCGGTGAGATCGCTTCTTTCTATCATCTGAAACCGGAACAGGTCTTCGCCGGCGTCGGCTCGGACGATGTGCTGGCGATGTGTTTTCTGACCTTTTTCAATTCGGACAGACCGATTCTGTTTCCGGATATCACCTATTCGTTCTACGATGTCTGGGCGGAGCTTTTCCGGATCCCGTACGAGAGAATCCCGCTGGATGAAGCATTCCGGATCCGGCCGCAGGATTATTTTCGGGAAAACGGCGGCGTGATCTTTCCGAATCCGAACGCGCCGACCGGAGAGCTGCTTGCGCCGGGGACAGTGGAGGAGATCGTCAGCCATAACCGGGATGTGATCGTCATCGCCGACGAGGCGTATATCGATTTCGGCGGGGAGTCGGTGCTTGATCTGACTGACCGGTACGACAATCTCCTGGTCGTGCAGACCTTCTCAAAGTCGCGCTCGATGGCGGGCATGCGCATCGGCTACGCGATGGGAAACAGGGAGCTGATCGCGTACCTGAACGATGTGAAGTATTCCTTTAATTCCTACACAATGAACGAGGCCGCGCTGACGCTCGGGACGGCGGCGGTCCGCGACAGAGCATATTTTGAGGAGACGACGGCCCGGATCATCCGCACGAGGGAGGAAGCGAAGAAGCGGCTGGCAGAGCTTGGCTTTCTTGTCGGGGATTCAAAGGCGAATTTCCTGTTTGTCACACACAGGACCTGTCCTGCGAAAGAGATTTTCGAGACGCTGAAAAAAGCGGGGATCTATGTGCGGTACTGGGATAAGCCGCGCATTTCGAACTATCTGAGAATCACGGTCGGAACGGATGAGGAGATGGAGCGGCTGTACGCGTTCCTTGAGACGTTTCTTGCCGCGCACGCTGCCTGTGACTGAGCCGGGGACGCGCGGACAATCTATAAGAATGGAGCGGTGAAGTATGGCGTCTTATGAGAGTTTTGCGCAGGTGTATGATCTGTTTATGGACAATATCCCGTATGAAGAGTGGGAGGAATATCTGTCCGGCCTGCTTTGCAAAAGAGGGATCCGGGACGGCCTGGTTCTCGAGCTCGGCTGCGGAACCGGCACGATGACGGAACTGCTTGCCGGGCGCGGCTATGATATGATCGGCATTGACAATTCCCCGGAGATGCTGGAGATCGCGGCAGAAAAGCGCGAAAAGAGCGGCCATGACATCCTGTATCTGCTTCAGGACATGCGCGGATTTGAACTGTACGGAACCGTCCGCGCGGTCGTCTGTGTCTGTGACTCCATGAATTATATTCTGGAGAAAGAGGAACTGCTCCAGGTGTTCCGCCTGGTCAGCAATTATCTGGATCCCGGCGGGTATTTCATTTTCGATATGAACACGGAGTATAAGTACCGCGAGATTCTCGGGGAGACCACGATCGCAGAGAACCGCGAAGAGGGAAGCTTTATCTGGGAAAATTATTACGACGAGGAAGAAAAACGGAATGATTACGAGCTGACGCTGTTTCTTCCGGAAGGCGGCGGGCTGTACCGGAAATATGAGGAGGAGCATACGCAGCGTGCCTATGATCCCGGAGAAGTCTGCCGCCTTCTCGCGCAGGCGGGACTGCAGACCGAGGCGGTGTACGACGCCTTTACCGAACAGGAGCCCGGCGCAGAAAGCGAACGGATTTATTTTATCGCGCGGGAACAGCGAAAACAGAAGGGTCCTTCTTACCATGAGGACGGCACTTCGTATGTCTCGTTATAATTCAGCTCTTCGGAAGCGATCCTCTGGATTGTGCCGTTTTCCCAGTAAAAGACGAGATAGCGGTAGAGAACTTCGTGGCCGCGCAGATACTCTTCGGAGCTGAGCAGATCAAAGAGATCTTCCGGTTCGATCTGCTCCTCCCCGCAGATATCCTGCGGGCTCATCGGACGGCCGTCGATGAAAAAGTTGGCGATCATTGTGACGATGTTTTTGTCGTACGGAATCCTGCCGATCGGCATGGCTTCCTGCGGGATGTCCTCGCCGGAAGTGGATACCAGAATCTCATAATCGGCGTAGGCTCTGCGAAATTCCTCCGCCCCGTCGCCCGCCTGTATGCCGTCGGCCGTCACGCCGCCTGTGAGCTGAAACAGTTTTTGCGGGGCCGGTCCGGGGGTCTTTCCGGTACAGCCTGTGAGAATCAGGCAGGAAAAAACAGCTGCCAAAAATAAGTGTTTCGTTGTGATCATGATTCTCATGCACTTCCTTGCCTTGCGGCGGTCAGGATCCGGCGCTTCGCTTTTCGCAAAGCAGCAGTCCTGCCGTCCGTTCTCAGTGTACCACACTATATTCCAAAAAACCAGTAGGGAATGTGGATTTTGACCGTGGTACTTCTAATTTAAAAAGAATGTGAAAAAAACCTTAATTTTAAAAAGAAGCAGTTGACTTTTTTACAAAAGTGGTTTATCTTTCATCTGTCGCAACGAGTACGAATATTGTCGGTAGGGCGGCCTATATATTACTAAGATTATTCTTGGACGAAAGGGAAGTCGGATTTATGTACAGGAATTTTCATATTCGGTTATTCTGTGGAAAGGGACGGCAGGAGCCGGATCAGGAAGAAAAGGAGAGGAAGCCGCTGTTTGGCTTTGGAAAAAAAAGGAAAGAGCCGTCAAAGCTGGTCAGTATTCTGAACCGCTATTCGCTGCTGTTTCACGCAGTTCTTGCCTGCGCCATCTGCTTTGGAATCGAATGGGTCTCAAGACATTCTTTCCTGGAGGCGTGCAGATTTGTGACTGGCCGGGGACTTGTGTTCCTGTATAATTCACTGATTATTTATGCGTCTTTGATGTTTGTCTACATATTCAAGAGAAGGACGGTGGTCCGGCTGACGATCACGTTCTTCTGGATGTTTCTCGGAACGATCAACGGCTGTGTGCTCCTGAAGAGGGTTTCCCCGTTCAGCTTTACGGATCTGAAGCTGATCAGCGATCTTTTCGCGATGCAGAGCAATTACTTTACCGCGAAAGAGGCGACGGTCGCGATCGTGGCGGTTGTGCTGATCGTTCTGGCGCTGATCGTTTTCTGGTTCAAGGGACCGAAGTTTTCCGGAAAGCCGCACCGCCTGATCGGCGTGCTGATGACGGCGGCCGTACTGCTTCTGATCCCCAGCGTGACGAGCGCGGCGGTCAGCAATCATATCCTCGCGGAGTATTTTGAGAATCTCGCGCAGGGATATAAGGATTACGGATTTGTCTACAGTTTTTCAGCCAGCGTGCTTGACCGCGGGATGAGCACTCCGGATAATTATTCCGAGGAGGCCGTTAACGATGTCGTCTCCCATGTGCTGAAAGGCCAGGAGGACACGCAGGCGGATCTGGTGCGCAATTCCTCCGTAAGGACATTCGCGGCGGAAGAGCCGGAAGCTGTTTCGGATCCGCAGAGCGCGGATGGAACGGCAGCTGCTTCAGATGCACAGAGTGCAAAAGAGCAGGGAACGGTAACCGCTTCGGGCGTACAGAGTGCAGAAGAACAGGGAACTTCAGCCGTTTCAGATGTACAGAGCACAGAAGGTCAGAGAATCGTATCCGTTCTGGGTGCGCAGAGCACAGAGGATCAGGGAACGGTGACCGCTTCGGGTGCGCAGAGCACAGAGGATCAGGGAACGGTGACCGCTTCGGGTGCGCAGAAAGCAGAAACGCAGGGAACCGCTGCGGTTTCCGGTCTGCAGGAGGCGGCGCGGATTTCAAACGTGCAGAATGAAGATGAGACCGCGGCCGGCGGGGAGACGGATGACTATCCGAATATTATCTGCGTACTTCTTGAATCATTTGTCGATCCGACAGAAATTAATTTTTTGGAACTGAGTGAAGACCCAGTTCCAAATTTTCGTTATCTTTATGACAATTATTCCTCAGGACATCTCGAGGTTCCCGTCGTGGGAGCGGGTACAGCCAACACGGAATTTGAGATACTGACCGGGATGGGGATGCAGTTCTTCGGGCTTGGGGAATATCCTTACAAGACAATTCTGAAACAGACGAACTGCGAGAGCATCGCCTCTGATCTTTCGGATCTCGGTTACGGGACGCATGCGGTCCACAACAACGGCGGAAATTTTTACAGCCGCGCAAACGCGTTCTCGATGATGGGATTCGACACGTTCACCTGCAAAGAAATGATGAATATCACAGAATATACGCCGATCAGGACATGGCCGACGGATGATATTCTGATCGGCGAGGTCAAAAAGTCGCTCGACTATACGCCGGACAAGCCGGATTTTGTCTATACGATCACGGTGGAAGGCCACGGCGATTATCCGAAGCGGAAAGTGCTCGACAATCCCGCGATTACCGTCGGAGGCGTCGAGGATGAGGGGATGGGCTATGCCTGGGAGTACTATGTGAATCAGATGCATGAGGTGGACGACTTCATAGGTGATCTGATCGAGATGCTCTCCAAACGCGACGAGAAAACGATGGTCGTGATGTTCGGAGATCATCTGCCGACGATGGAACTTCGGGAAGAGGATATGGCGACCGGCAGTCTGTTTCTCACGAAATATGTCACATGGAATAATTTCGGCATGGAAAAAGAGGATGAGGATCTGACTTCCTATCAGCTTCTCGCGCATGTGCTTGATGTGCTTGACATCCATACGGGAACTATGTTTCAGTACCATCAGAACCGCGGCCGCTGCAGGGACGAGGAGGATTACCTCAACGGGATGGAGCTGCTGCAGTACGATATCCTCTACGGGGATCACTATGTGTACGGCGGCGGGAATCCGTACCCCGCGACGGATCTTGTGATGGGGACGGAGGATGTGGTCATCAACCGGATCTATAATATTGACGGCCGCTGCTACGTCTCCGGGAAAAATTTCACAAAGTGGAGCAAGATCTACATAAACGACGAGAAAGTTAAGACGAAATATATCAGCGGGTATCTTCTGCGCGTCTCGGGGGACGTGCCGGACGGAATGAATCATTACGTGGTAAAGCAGCTCGGCTCATCCGAGACCGTGTTCCGCACCTCCAACGAGGTGGTTTCAGAGTGGATCAATGAGACGGAAGCCCCGTCGGATGCGGAGGCGGGCGCGGATGTGGGGGCGGACTGACCGAAGAACGGCGTGTGCCAAAAGTTTAGGAAAAAATGGAATATTTTACAAAAATATAATGTACAAATCTCCAAAATGGTGATATAGTAAAAATATCATTACCATACATGAAGGAGGATATTTTTGTGAAAGCTGCTAAGAATTATAAGTTTTGGTTTGCTACCGGCTCTCAGGATCTGTACGGAGACGAGTGTCTGCGCAAGGTGGCGGAACATTCCAGGATCATTGTGGACGAGCTGAATAAATCCGGCATTCTGCCTTATGAAGTAGTGTGGAAGCCGACCCTGATCACAAATGAGGTGATCCGCAGAACGTTCAACGAGGCGAACGCGGATGAGGAGTGCGCCGGCGTGATCACCTGGATGCACACATTCTCCCCGGCAAAATCCTGGATCCTCGGACTTCAGGAGTACAGAAAGCCGCTGCTTCATCTGCATACGCAGTTCAACCAGGAAATCCCGTACGATACGATCGACATGGATTTCATGAATGAAAATCAGTCCGCGCACGGCGACCGCGAGTACGGCCATATCGTGAGCCGTATGGGAATCGAGCGCAAGGTGGTCGTCGGACACTGGAGCGATCCGGCTGTACAGGGCAAGATCGCGTCCTGGATGCGCACGGCTGTCGGCATCATGGAGAGCAGCCATATCCGTGTGATGCGTGTCGCGGACAACATGCGCAACGTCGCCGTCACAGAGGGCGACAAGGTGGAAGCGCAGATCAAGTTTGGCTGGGAGATCGACGCGTACCCGATCAATGAGATCGCGGAGGCGGTTGACGCCGTATCCCAGGCGGACACGGACGCGCTTGTGGAAGAATATTATGACAAATATCAGATCCTGCTTGAGGGCAGGGATGAGGCGGAGTTCCGCAGACATGTCGCGGTGCAGGCGCAGATCGAAATCGGTTTCGAGCGTTTTCTTGAGGAGAAGAATTATCAGGCGATCGTCACGCATTTCGGCGATCTCGGCGCGCTGAAGCAGCTTCCGGGCCTCGCGATCCAGAGACTGATGGAGAAGGGCTATGGTTTCGGAGCCGAGGGCGACTGGAAGACGGCGGCGATGGTCCGCGTCATGAAGATTATGACACAGAATATGCCGAACGCGAAGGGAACCTCTTTCATGGAGGATTACACCTACAATCTGGTTCCGGGCAAGGAAGGCATCCTGCAGGCGCATATGCTTGAGGTCTGCCCGACAATCTCCGACGGACCGATCAGCATCAAGGTCAATCCGCTTTCGATGGGCGACCGTGAGGATCCGGCGCGCCTTGTCTTTACCGCGAAGGAAGGACCGGCTGTCGCGACGTCTCTGATCGATCTCGGAAACCGCTTCCGCCTGATCATCAATGAGGTAGAGTGCAAGAAGGTGGAGAAGCCGATGCCGAAGCTTCCTGTAGCGACCGCGTTCTGGACGCCGTATCCGGATCTCGCGACGGGCGCCGAAGCATGGATTCTTGCCGGCGGCGCGCACCATACCGCGTTCTCCTACGACCTGACCGCGGATCAGATGGCGGACTGGGCGAGCGCGATGGGCATCGAGGCAGTATTCATCGACAAGGATACCACCATCAGGAACTTCAAGAAGGAACTGATGCTGGGCAGCATTTATTACAGATAAATAACTATGTCTGGTCCGCGCCCGCAGGGGCGGACGGCAGAGATGTTTTATGAGAGTTTCACAGCCGGTATATCGCGTGCCGGCTGTGTTTCTTTATGCGCAGGCCCAGGCAGGGAAACCAGCTGCTGACGCAGCACCTGGGCCGCGCAGGCGAGCAGGAGGAAAAGCCGTCTCCTGCTCGATCGCAGGCCCGCATGTGGAAATCAGCCGCTGCGCAGCATGCGGGCCGCGCACTTTGTCGGTCTGGATTTTGCGCGGCCTTTATGGTAAGATATCCAGAGACGAAAAACAGAGACGGAAAAAGCGGGGTGTGGCGGATGCTGAAAGTATTTCTTGTGGAAGATGAGACGATCGTAAGAGAAGGGTTCCGTGATATCATTCCCTGGCGGCAGTACGGGTATGTGTTTGTCGGAGAAGCGGCTGACGGGGAACAGGCGCTGCCGCTGATCCGGGCCTCCCGGCCGGATGTCCTGATCACGGATATCCGGATGCCGTTCATGGACGGTCTGGTGCTTTCAAGGCTTGTGAGCAGGGAGCTTCCGGATACGAAGATCATTATCATCAGCGGATACGATGATTTTGAGTACGCGAGACAGGCGCTTCGGATCGGTGTGGAGCAGTATCTGTTAAAGCCGGTCACAAAGGCGATGCTGATCCGGACGCTTGTCGAAGTGCGGGAGAAAATACAGAGCGAGCAGGAGAAGAAGGAACCTCCCAAGGAACAGCAGCGCCGGGATCAGGATCAGGAGACGGTTCCGGAAACGCCTCCTTTGCCGGCGCGCACGGCGCAGCCGGAGAAGGAGGAGCAGAGCCTGAAGAATCTGGATATGGCGGCGGTCGATCCGGGAATCCTGAGAGAATTTCTCCGGAACGGAGCGCCCGGGGAGATCCGGCGGTTCGCGCAGGACTATGTGAAGAGTCTTGGGAACGCCGCCGATTCCAGTCTGTTCTGCCAGTATGTCATGCTGAATGTGAGATTCCTCGCGCTTGCGTACACGGAGGAGCTGGGCTGCGCGCAGGCGGAGCTGCTGGAGGGCCTGACCGTGATGGAGATGATCGGCCGGACTGTCAGCAGAAGCGAACTGGAAGAATATACCGCGCAGGTACTGGAACGGGCATTGGAACTGCGGGAGCGGGAGGCGAAGAGCCGGCACCGCGGCATGATCAGCGGGGCGCTCGCGTTTATCGACGAGCACTACACGGAGGAGTCGTTCTCCCTGAAAGACGCGGCCGGCTTCATGAACGTGAGCGCGAGTTATTTCAGCGCGGCGTTCAGCCAGGAGATGGGACAGACGTTTGTGGAATACCTGACGCAGAAGCGGATGGAGCGTGCAAAGGAACTGCTGCGCCGGACGGACAAGCGGACGGCTGAGATCGCGGGCGAGACAGGCTACCGTGATCCGCATTATTTCAGCTTTGTGTTTCGGAAGACGCAGGGCTGTACGCCGCGGGAATACAGAACGGGAGGGAAGCAGGGATGAGCCGGAGGATGCGGACGGATACGGCCGGGATCCGAAAAGACGGTGAGGAAGCGGCCTCCCGGGCACAGGGGCCGGGAGACGTTTCGGGCGCTCCGGTCACACTGGAACAGAAGCTGAGGAAACTGGTGATCTTTCTTGCGCTTCCCGTGATCGGCATCATTCTGGCCACATTCGCGGCACTCCTTTCCTATGCGGGCAAATACCGGGAAATTCTCCACAATGTGACGATGGCGTCGGAGTTCAATCAGGATTTCAAGGAATCGATCGATCTCAAGATGTACTATTATGTCGTCGGCAGCCGCTACTCCGAGGGCCTTCCCATCGAGGAGGTGAAGGCGGCCCGCGAGCTTGCGCGGAGCCTCCGCGACACAACGACGCAGAAAGAAAGCTGGAAGGCGGTAAACGACGTCAGCAAGCTCTGTGAGAATCTGGAGAGCAAGATTTATCAGATCGAGAAGACGCAGTCTTACGATGAGCGGCAGACGCAGCTGGAGAATAATATTTACGTCCTGACAGATATGATTCAGTCCTACGTGTACACCTACCTGTACTATGAGGCGGCGCGGCTTGATGAGCTGCAGTCCCAGATGACAAAAAGGCTGTATCTGGAGATCGTGCTGATCCTTCTGTTCGCCGCGGCGCTGCTTTTGTGGATGGTGCGCAGGATGATACGTTTCGGGCGCTCCGTGACCGGGCCGATCAGCGCGCTGTGCAGCCGTGTCCGGGAGATTTCGGACGGGGATCTGACGGTGCGGGAGCCGGTCGCGGCGCAGGAGTATGAGATTCAGACGCTCAGCAACGGGTTTGAGCAGATGGTGGAACGCCTCAGCCGGCAGATCGAGCAGAACCGGCAGGAGCAGATCAGCCTGCGCGCCGCGGAGCTCGCGCTTCTCCAGGCGCAGATCAATCCGCACTTTCTCTACAATACGCTGGATACGATCGTCTGGCTGATTGAGACGGACAAAAATGAGCAGGCGGTCGGGATGGTCACCGACCTGTCTGGATATTTCCGCTCGTCCTTAAGCAAAGGGCGGGATATCATCACGCTGCGTGAGGAAGAACAGCATGTGCGCAGTTATCTGCACATCCAGCAGGTCCGCTACAAAGACATCCTGAAATATCGGATTTCGATCGAAGGACAGCTTGGAAGCTGCCTGATTCCGAAGCTGACGCTCCAGCCCCTTGTGGAGAACGCGCTTTACCACGGGATCAAGATGAAGCGCGGTCAGGGGGAAATCACGGTGACCGGATATGAGGACGGGGAGGATATCCGCCTGACCGTTTCGGATAACGGCGCCGGGATGGAGGAAGAACGGCTGCGGCAGGTCCGCGCCGCGATGGAGAGCAGAGAGCGCGTCGGCTTCGGGCTCGCGACGGTGCATGAGCGGCTTCAGCTTTTGTTCGGGCAGGAGTATGGGCTTGAGATCACGAGCCGCAGCGGGGAAGGGACCGTGGTAGGAGTGCGGATCCCGAAGCGGAAAACCGATTACAGTTTACCTGTCCGTTAGGCCGGGGACTTCCGGGGAGCGCGGCGCGAAACGCCGGGAAAGAGGCGCTGCCGTGCGGCGGAAACTGAAAACATGGATGGATTATGAAAGATGCAGGCAAAAATGCCGGGAGCTGAAAACATATGAGCGAAAAGTACAGAAAGAAAATATACAGGCGAACAGCCCTTGGAGCGGCCGTTTTTCTCATAGTTCTCGCGCTGGCAGCGTGCGCGCCCCGCATGAACAGAAACGCGGAAACGGACGGCAGCGCGCGGCAGATGACGGTGATCGGATTTTCCCAGCTTGGAAATGAATCCGACTGGAGAATCGCGAATACGGAATCCATGGAAAACACATTCACGGAGGAAGCCGGCTATGAGCTTCTGACGGACGACGCGCGGCAAAGTCAGGAAAAACAGATCGCGGCCATCCGGAATTTTATCCTGCGCGAGGTGGATTATATCGTGCTCGCGCCCGTTGTGGTGTCCGGGTGGGAGGAGGTCCTTGCCGAGGCGCGGGATGCCGGGGTTCCGGTGATCGTCATGGACCGGCGCGTGGAGACGGAGGATGACAGCCTTTATACGGCCTGGGTCGGCTCCGACATGGAGGCGGAAGGCGACCGCGCGGTGCGGTGGCTGGATGAGTATCTGAAGGAACAGGGCAGAGACCGGGAGGAAATCTCGATCGTTCATATCCAGGGAAGTCTGAATTCCTCCGCGCAGCTCGGACGCACGGCCGGGCTTGACAGAGGACTTGCCGGGCACAGGAACTGGAAGCTTGCCGCGCGCGAATGCGGGGAATTTACGCAGGCGAAAGCGTATGAGGTCATGCGGGATATTTTGAAGACGACGAAAGAGGTCGATGTCGTCTACTGCGAAAACGACAACGAGGCTTTTGGCGTGATGCAGGCGCTCGGAGAGGCAGGACTTACCTACGGAAAAGACGGAGATGTCATTCTGATCTCCTTTGACGCGACGGAGGCGGGACTGACCGCCTGCATGAACGGTCAGATCAATCTGAACGTCGAGTGCAATCCGCTGCACGGACCGCGCGTGGAGAAGATCATCTCCCTGCTGGAGGAGGACGGGACGCCGCAGAAAGAAAGCTATGTCGAGGAGACGGTTTTTGAGCCGGACGATCTGACGGAGGAACTGATCCGGGAACGCGGATATTGAAAAACTTTGGCTCTTTTGCGGCAGGCAGCTTAACGCGGCATTTTTATGGAGATCACAGGAGGATAACGCAATGCTCCCCAAATACAGACAGCTTGCGGGGCAGCTGCGGGACGAGATAACGGCCGGCGGTTCGGAAGGCGGACGGCTTTTATCAGAGCGGAGACTCGCGCTTGCCCATAAGGTCAGCCGGCAGACGGTGCGCCAGGCGCTTGCCCTTCTCGCGGAGGAGGGAATCATTGAGAAGCGGCGGGGAAGCGGCAGCTACGCCGTTTCCGGGAACGGAGAAAACAGGAGCCGGATCGCTTTTCTTATGCCCGGCGAAGAGTCGTACTTTCCGGAGGCGGTCGTTCAGGAAATCGAATCGGTGTGCAGAAAACGGAGATACACGGCACAGTTCTGCCTGACCGGAGGAAAGCTTGCGCGGGAGCGCGAGATCCTGCAGCAGCTGTGCCGGGATCCGGCCGGCGGAATCTGCGTCGCGGGGATCCGCACGGCGCTGCCGAATCCGAATCTGGATCTTTACCGTTATCTGAAAAGCGCCGGGACGGCCATCGTATTTGCGGGAAGTCCGTACCGGGGGCTGGAGGACACGCTGTTTGTCTCAATGGATAATATCGCGGGCGGCCATCTTGCCGTCCGGCATCTGATGTCCCGCGGCCATACGCGCATCGCCTGTGTGTTTGAGAGCAGGGATATGCAGGATCTGGAGCGGTACGGCGGCTGCGTTTCGGCGGTCCGGGATTATGGTCTCGAGATGCAGGAGGACTGCTATCTGTGGCTTTCCGGCCAGGAAAGCGGAATCTGCGTCCCGGGCGGACTGCCGGCCGGTCAGAGCGGACGTCCGGAAGATCCGGGCGCGCGGGTTTCGGGGCAGGGTCCGGAAATGTTCCGGGATAAAGCGGGCGCGCCGGAAGAATTCTGGATCCGGGCGGCAAAGAGGATCAGAACATCGTGCAGCGCCGCGGTCTGCCGCGACGCGAAAACGGCCCGGATGCTTGCGGCCGCGCTGCGGACTTTCGGAACGGACGTCCCGGAGGATTTTGAGATTCTGTGTTTTCGGGACGATTCCGGTCCGGAGAACGCGGAGCCTTTGTTTCCGTCGCTTGTCTGCGCCGGACAGCATCCCGCGCGCGTCGCCGCCGACTGTCTCCTGCGCATGCTCTCGGGGAAGACGGTTTCCCCGGTGCGGCTCAGCTGGAGGCTGGAGCCGGCCGCGCGAAGCGCCGGGGAGACGGCGGCCATCCCGTGAAATACCGCGCGGCGGCGCGTCAATTTGCGGCCTGTTCCGGGGAAAGGAACCAGCCGTGCGGACTGCGGCGGGTTTTATTCTGCGGTCCTGTGCGGTTAAAAATTTTCTCCCTGCCGGAGCTCTTCCAGGGCAGAAATTCACCTTATGTGCAGAATCACAATGAGGAGAGACGAAGTTTTATGGCAGAGGGATGCGGAAAAATCAAAGAAATTCAACCGGCCGCGGGGAAAAGAGAAAAATAATCAACTTTTCCGCCGCGGCTTTCTTTTGAAAATCAGACTGGTATGGTCTTTATGGAAAATATTCAATAAAGTGGTATTGTTAAATTGGCTGAATTGTATAAGCATACAAAAAAATGGTTGACTTTTTAGTAAAATTTATCTAAAATAAGAGTGTAAGTTGTAATTAATTCACTAATTATGAAAGAGAGGGAATTAACATGAAAAAGAGACTCGTTGTTTTGGCAGCTATGACAGCAGCGCTCTGCATGTCCGCGCTTTCCGTACAGGCTGAGGGAGACCTCATCACAGTCGGCTTCGCGCAGGTTGGACATGAGTCAGACTGGCGTACCGCATCCACAAAATCCGCTGAGGATGTTTTCTCAGAGGAGAACGGTTATGATCTTCAGTTTGTGGACTGTGACAATGATCCGGCAACTCAGCTTGAGGCAGTCCGCGGCTTCATCGAGCAGGATGTTGACTACATTATCATCGACCCGATCGTCTCCACAGGATGGGACACCGTTCTGACAGAGTGCGAGGATGCCGGAATCCCGGTTATCGTAATCGACCGTACGATCGACGATTCTGACAAATATGTTTCCTGGGTAGGTTCCAACTTCCTGACAGAAGGTATCGCGTGCGGCCAGTGGCTGAAGGCATACGCTGAGGCGAAGGGCATCGAGGAGATCAATGCTCTGGTGATCGAGGGTACCAAGGGTTCTTCCGCACAGATCGGACGTACCGACGGCTTCAACCAGGTAGCTGAGGAGAACGGCTGGACGATCCTTGATTCTCAGGACGGCGACTTCACACAGGCAGGCGGCCAGGAAGTTATGGAGTCTTACTGCAAGAGCTATGA
>CANRGB010000051.1 GCA_947630005.1 uncultured Lachnospiraceae bacterium | reverse complement strand
CAATCGAAAATTCTGCTGTGATACTCCCGCTCCCAAGCGCCTTTTTCCAGTCTGTCAGATCGTCGATCTTTCCGATTCTCGTGTAGCTCCAGGAATTGCTTCCGTAGAACATAACAATGTTGTTTCCATTGTACAGCACGATATCTCCCGTTTTCGTGGTCGTCTGTTTGTTGCTCGTTGTCAGTCTCCTGCCAAGAGAGCCCACCTTCTCGAAACCGGAATAATCATCCATGCTGATCACGACCGGATTCTTCTTCATCATCTCCACCAGTTCCCGCACTGCGCCGTTCTCCTCCAATGTGGCCGTAAACGTATAACTCCCTATCTTTACATTCATTTTCATCTCCGCTGCTTCCTCCGTTTCCAACACCCCAGACTGATGGCATGCCCGTCATACCTGAAAAAATACCTCCGCACATATCAGCTCTGTATCTCAGCAACCGCAAATAACGCCGCCTCGCCGCTGATCTGAATCCTCCCGTTTCCCGAGAGATGGCAGTAATGCCGCTGAATATTTTGTCTGTAAACGCGTCAACGATATACTGTTTCATAGTCCTGATCATTTCCTCCATTCATGCCGATTCCGCTTCGGGACTTACCACTCTTTCAGAATTTCGATAATCTGCGCTTCGTAATCTCCGGTATAATCCTCCATCTTTCCTGTAACTCTGACGTTGCTCTCCGCGCCGTCTTCGGCAAACTCCCAGATATGGTAGGTCAGTCCCCGGTGCTCCCAGTCGATGCTTCCCAAGCCGTCCTCCTCCGCATACTGATAGTTCCATCCTCTCTCCCGCATATAATCCTGTATCTTTTTCAAACGCATGGTTCCGCCTCCTGATCTTATCCTTCCTTTGTTCCAAAAAGCATATCCTGTTTCCTCCTGATACTGCGGCGTTTTTTAGCAGAGCGAAGAAACATACTTGTCAAGCAGCGCCTGATAGCTGCCGCTGTTCTTCCATTTTTCGAGCGCCTGTATACGGTTTACCACCCACGGATGTTTCTGGTTCATGATCAGAACAGCGCTGATCATTTTTCCCACAACATTCTGATTCAGTTCCTCAAACGTGGCATTCTGCTCCAGAAAATCTTCCCGTGTGAAATGAACGCCGTCCAGCAGATCATTCTCCGCTCCCAGCAGACGTCCCAGCACAACCTGCCCGGCCTCGATACTTCCGGCCGCCAGAGCGCCTGCCCGATCCGCGGTATACTCCTGCATCCGCACCCAGTGAATCAGCGCATAATGCAGGGCCGCGGCCGCCTTATCGATTCCCGGAATGGGCAGATTCACAATAAACTGTCCAAATCCCTGCGCCATCATATAATAAATCAGATGTCCGCTTTTTATGTGTCCCAGCTCATGTCCAAGGGTGAACAGCAGTTCCTCCTCCGACAGATTTTTCAGCATCGATGAATGAATCACAATATAGGGAGCGCTTCCTCCCGTCGTATAAGCATTGTATTCATAGTCCTCTTTTGCAAAAAGGGGATATTCAGAAGGCATATCCAGCCGGGTCAGAGCAGTCTTGTAAATTCTGTATGCCTCAGGGCTTGTCTCTTCGGTGACGCGGAAACAGTCTCCCTGAACTTCCGGAAGAGCCAGCATCCAGTTCCCGTATTTTAAATAAGCCGCGACAATTTTGTCCAGCAGCGGAACTTTTTTTACCAGGGAAAACGCGGTTTCTTCTCCCGGATACTCATACTCTTCCGTCTTTATGCCTTTCAAACGCCCATATTCCATCATATTTCCTCCATGAAGTCTTCTGTTATATCCCAGTATTCATTTTTCATAAACTGATAAAGATTGACATAGCGGGCGGCATAGAATACTCCCTCATTTGAAAAGGCTTTGATATCCCTCAGCGTTTCTGTCCAGTGACCTTTATTCTCCAGAAACTCCCTGCTCTGCTTCATATAGCTGCAGTTCGGATCGGAAAAATCCATCCTCATAAGGATCTCCATCGGGATCTCGCCGGCCAGCACCGCGCACATTGTTTTGTTAAAATCTCCTATGGCAATCAGCGCGGCTCTGTCATGGCTGAACTGAAGATATTTATGCCACTCCTTGAACAGCTTGCTCAGCGGCCGCGAGATCACGGCCGGTATGATTCCCGCGGAATCGCAGAGCCACTCCGCAAAACGGATCTCTCCAAAACCATTCCGGATACCGGAAATTTCAGCGGCTATAAGCCCCCACAGCATTTCTTCCTTTATATCCTTCAGCAGTTCCGTGCTGAGAAGGATCAGCGGTTTTTCAATTCCCATCATCGTGACCGCGGTCGTGTAGCTTCTCTGCAGAAACAGCTCCGGAACGGTTTCCGCGCCGAACATTTCACACGCCTCTTCCGCCATCCGGCAGATTCCCGGAGCCGTTTTGGGCGTCAGCTGCGCCAGACTGGAACGGTAGATACACTGCATCTGCTTTTCGAGGCTCTGTTTGCTGATAAACTCCAGACACTTTCTGAACGCGGCACTGCTCTGAATCAGCCGGGTCGCGTTTTTGTCCATCGGATGCTGAAAATCAGCCGGATTGATTTTAATATTATGTATATTATACTGATTCAATTCTCTTCTCCACTCTTATTCATATTCCTCGATGATATCATCATACTGTCCTGAGTAATGCCATTTGTAAAGTTCAAGAATACGGTCGTTATTCCAGACCTCCGTGCGCTGCAGCGTCATGGCGGACTGTACCAAAGAAGAAACCTGGTTGCTGTCCTGACACGCTTTTATATATTCCGAAATTCTGTCTGAATCCAGATACCGGAGCGGCATTCCCGCCATGCGCATCAGCGCTCTTTCCGCCGTCCGCAGATCCTGACAGGCAAGCAGTCCTCCGCGGTCCTCAGTCAGGCCGGCTTTTCTTGACCAGTCAGCCAGCAGCACGGCCGCGGCCGTACCCAGCCCCGGAATCAGGCCCATGGTCAGCCGGATCGATTTTGCCAGCATTCTCATCTGACACGTATCCGCTTTTAAAGCACTGACGGCTTTGCCAAACTGAAAACGGAGCATTTCCCGGTCAAATTCATTGACAATAAAATCAGGAACTTTTAAAACAGGTTTCACCCCCGGGAAAATATCGATATCAAAAACGGAATCATGATACATATAAATTCTGGGAACCGGCGCGTAGTCAAGAGTCCTGCATACCTCCGAAACCAGGCTGTACAGCTCCGGCATATCACTTTCGGTAACTTCAATACAGCTGCCCAGAATGCTGACCTTCAGGTTATAAATATTATTCTTATCAGATACCCAGTTCAGCAGATCTTTCAGCCATTTTGTTTTGTTTAATGCCTGCATGGCTTTATTCTCATCCGGATGAGAATACTCGCTCACCTGCAGCCCCGTTAATGTCACCATACGTACTCCTTATTTTTTAATTTATGAACTGCCAGACAATGTAAACAATCAGTATCACGGCAAGCAGAAGCACGGCGCCCGCTCCCACCCGAAACGCAGGATAATCCAGCAGATCAATCTTTTCTGTTTCGCTTTCTCCGGCCGTCTGCCCTGAAATGCCGTTTTTGGATTCTTCCCGGATCAGAGATCCCGTCTTCTGAGCGCCTGCCTGCGCGGCCTGAGACGCTCCCGTTTTTTTTCCTCCGTCATCCCGCATTTCGTGTTCCGGCGTCATCCTGCCGGCGTTTTGAACCGTATCGCCGTCTTGGGGTGTATCCGCGCGCGCCTCGGATGTGAAAGCTTTCTCCGACGCCGGTTTTTCCCGGAAAATCAGCGGCGCGCCGCCATTCTCCAGCATGGATTCTTTAAAAATATGCATGATCTGCGTCTCCGGGACGTTCAGATTTGTACACCTGTTAAAATACGAGAGCGACGTATTCATAACCAGATACAGATACGGCAGAATGTCTTTTTCCTCTGTCAGTTCGTCCCAGAGCGCGCTTCTTTCGTCGCTCTCCGGAAGGTGAAGCGGCGTGCGGAAAGGCTCAAGAAACCGGTGCAGAAGCTCCGGTTTCACCGAGTACGCGGCCGGTCCGCTGGATATCTTTACACAGTCAGTCAGCTCCCGCGAGAAATTTTTATAATCCAGAAGCGCTTTCGCCGCGATTCTGCGGATCGTTCCCTGCTCCGTCTCCGATTCAAAAGCAACCGACATCAGTTTTAACCGTCCGTTTCGGCCGGCTGTCTCGGAGGTTACCCCTTTTGCGACAAAACAGCACCGGTTTCCGGCATAAAACAACGCCATTTTGGAGTCCCCGTTATTCATGATCGCGAACGATTCCGGCGTCATCTGATTTTTCGCGCCGATTTCCTGATCCCATTTGCTCCTGCCCGTCTCATAATCAATCTCCTTCAGCACCAGACCCGTGCTTGGCCCTGAACAGTAAAAAAACAACCTCATATTTACAACCTCCTGCAGTCCGCTGCCTTATTATTTTATAGCTTCTGTTCATCCTTGTGCATGACGGAACCTGTACCGCGCCGCAAAGCTTTCCTATACGATTCTGGCAATGTCCGATTCCTTCCAGCCCATCTCACAGTTATTCAGAAAATATTTTACAGAAGGTCTGGCCCGAAGGATCCGCACTTTCTTTCTCGTATTCTGTATCCTCTCCGCTTCCGCTCTTTCTTTCAGCCGCTCGAACTGTTCCCAGTCCAGACGGTAATCCGGGCCGTCATAGACCACCATATTCCGGAGCAGCTCCCGGAAATCTTCTTCACAGCCGGCCGACAGCTGGATGATCCGGTCCACCAGCGGATCTTCTCCGCTCTCCCCTGACAGCGCGAAATTCAGAAAACAGTCTCTTCCGTTCTCATCTTTGTCCGGCGTCGGAACCTGACGGACAAAGCCAAAGTGTCCTGTCCCCATATCCGCAAGGAGTATCTCCGCCCCGCTGCGGTTAAAAAGCGCTCTCTCCGCCCTGCCAAGCGAAGAACTCCCCTCCGAGACGCGGTGCGTCGCAAAATCATAACATTTTACCTTATATCCCCCGCCCCATACATAACAATTCAGATATATTTTCATTTTCTTTTCTTCTTTTTCAAACGCCTTTTTTCTGAAATGATACGCCCGGCCGCCCAGACGGCTATTATCACGATATAGGCCAGAAGCTCTATGTCTTTTTTCTCAAAAATAATTTTCCGTCTGTCTTTGGGCGCGCCGTCTTTTTCCGGCACCTGATGCGCCGTCAGCGTCACCCAGTCCTTCCGGCTGATCACAAGTTCCGGCCTGTTCTTAAAAACGGCCTGACAATGCAGATTATAATAACTGAGGGAGATCATCGGAACCAGCAGCTTTACCTCCGCGTCCCATCTCCTGTCTTCTTTCTGAATAAACCGGATAAAATCCGCCAGCTTTTTCCCCGGCTCCGTATCGGCGCCCGGATATATCTTTTTGATCTCTTCCTCTGAAATTTCTGTTTTTATATCCTGTTCAATCATTATTTCCGCCAGTTTTCCGGGATCCGCCTGGCAGACGCCCGTATCGTCCGCAAAGAGAGTTTCCGCAAACCGTCCGGCAAAGTTTTCTCTGTCCGTCAGAAAGGCAAGGCAGAGCTTCTGCCACTGCCGGTCATGACCGGCATCTGCCTCAAAAGCAAGGTTCATATACCATCGTTTTCTGTCTTCCAGATCCACGATGATCTCCCGCTGAAGGAAAAAAACCGTGTTTTCCGGAGTCCTGGCACATATAAAATCGACGCTTCCGTCATTTATCAGCCGGCGGATCGTTTCCGACTCGTCGTCCGAAGGCGCAAATATTCCGTTTTCATAATTCCATCGGATATTCTGATATCCTGTATTTATATTTCCGGATGCGATATATCCATATATCCTGAGCATTATTTCATCTCCTTACTCAGCCCCATGTTGTCCTGTACTATCCCGTAGCCGTCTCCCTCTGTCTTTATTTCCTGTGCAAGCGTCTGAACAGACTTCATCATTTCTTTGCTGTTCAGCATATCCAGAAGCTTTGAGCCTCCGAACCAGAGAATATAGGCCTGGGGGTATAATATGAAAAGCATAATCTTAGCGAATCTTTTAATATTTTTTTTCAGCTTTTTTTCATTATCCGCTTCTTCTTTCAGCTTTTCTTTCATTTTTCCCAGAGACACGATATAGTTGGCTATGTAGATCAGCGGCTGGACGCAGAACCGCGGCGAAAAATGCGGATTGCCGGTTTTCCTGATGCGGTAAAGAGGTTCCGGCATATTGGAAATCCCCGCCTCATTGTCTCCCTTCAGGATTTTGACCTTTTCCACGCCCTTCGGCGTCATGCTGACGGCGTAGTGATCAAAGACAATATCCCCCAGCGTCAGGATCGGCGTAATGGCGACCGTATACTCTTTCCGCCCTTCCAGATAGGACAGAACGCTTTTATACCCCTCTTTAACCCTCTCCTGCAGTTCCTCCATGCGTCCTTCATGATAATATTTTTCGCATTTCAGCGGAACAATCAGGATCAGCTTCGGCCTGAGCGGATAATTTCTGGTATTTTCCGCTCTCATCCGGCTGTCGCCCGCGGCAATCACCTCCCGGATGCTTGCGGGAATATTGACGATCGTATGAAATTCACCCACGCCCTTTTTTATTTTCCCCTCCATCAGCGCAGGGGAATCCACGGCGATCACCACGACATTGCTCTTTATAAACCGGTCTGTCACGGACATCCCCGGCCCGGACAGATCCGATACCATCTGCTCACCCGGAATATCTGTAAATTCAACGATATGCTTCTTCTTCTTCGCA
Source organism: uncultured Lachnospiraceae bacterium (assembly GCA_947630005.1). GTDB lineage: Bacteria > Bacillota > Clostridia > Lachnospirales > Lachnospiraceae > Choladousia. The sequence continues at coordinate 13,565 of CANRGB010000051.1, read as the reverse complement.
CTTTTCAGATAAAAAACAAACCGGTAAAAAAGAGCCGCCGCCGTGATCTGGCTGTATACCTGACCGCCTTCCGCTCCCATAATCGTGGAAAAAGGAACATCCGGCTTTGAAGCATGCAGCACAAACAGTTTTTCCAGATCGGACAGTCTCTCCCGCATGACCTGCTTTGTATCGTCGTCCGCCTCAAATACCACCTGCGTATCTTTCTCAAGACGTTCCATACTCTTGAGCATCGCCGATAATACGCTGCTTTTCCCCGCGCGCCGCGGACCTATCATAAGCACGCTGATATCGGCCTCCGCCGTCTGGGCCGCGCCAGGCTGCTGATTCTTTTTCATCCCGGTTCCTCCTTTGTCTCTGGCCGGCAGGGCATCATAAAGGCTCGCACATCTTCAGAGGATCATTGATGATCTTAAATCCGTCGTCTTCTTCTCTCATAAGTTTCTCCAGCAGCTCCTGTTTGCATGCGGCCAGAATCTTTTTATCGGGCAGTCCGCGCACCATGGCCAGCAGCATTCCGAATAAGGAACTCACATTGATCCGGCTGACCGCTATCACATACAGCAGAATAAACAGCAGGGACTGTTCGCAGTACGCAGGGGCATAGTAATGGTCACCGTCCCTATCTTCAAGATAACGGTACTCTGTCTGATAGGTCATCACGTTCATCCCCTCGTGCGGGTCATAGACAATCGCCTCCAGAGGATTGCCCGCTTCATCCAGCTCAAGTTCCCCGTCCTCATCCATAGCCGGAATAAATCTCAGAAATTCGGCCCCGCCTACAGTAAAGCAGGGGGCGGCCGCAACCGTATAGATCTGTTTGTTTTCCCTCTCCGTCAGAAAGCTGATCAGGTCTTTATATCCCTTTTCCACTTCCTGAAGAAGCGCTTTCATTCTTCTGGAGGGATGTTCCTGCGTGGAGCGGTATCTTTCGCATTTTACCGGCACGAAAAGAACCATCCTGGGCTCTTTGTTTCCCTGCAGCATCTTCTTGATCTCATCCGAAACAACGGCAGCCCGGTTGTAAACCTCATGATACATTCCCTTTTCTTCCATCAGATGAGGGCTGTCTATCGCTATAATCAGAATCTGACTCTTTGCCAGCGCGTCTCTTAAATCTTTCTTATGTATCTCCTTGATAAACCATTCTCCGGGAATATCCGTAAATTCCAGTTCCATATTGGATTTCCTGTCCTTCAGGTAAATCCTGCAGGGATAGCTGTCGGACCGTTCTGAAATTTTCTCGTCCGGCCGGAATGTCATCTCGTCGGCATACTCCGGCCCGAATTTGCACTCCATATCCGTTCTCGCCGCTACCAGCTCGCCGCCTTTCTCCATATTCAGAACAATATCTCCCCTTGGAAACATTTCCTCCACGTTCTGCTGGATCGCCGCCATGATGGAGGTTTTCCCCGTCCGGCGCCCTCCGCACATCAAAACATTGATCTTTCCCATTCTAGATTCTCCCTCTTCCAAATAAGATCTTGTATCCCTTTGTTCCGTCCAGGCGTCTGCGGCCCAGATGATCTATCTCCATTATAAACTTATCCACATTGGGAACCAGCCGCAGAGCGGCCATGAATCTTCCGAGCAGGCCGGACTGCCGCTGTTCCTGTTTCGCTTTCTCGTACTGCTTTGAAATAAAGGAGAGAAGGTAATACAGCGGCTGGACACAGTTTTCCGGTCTGTAGGCGGCGTTGGTTCTCGCATAGCGGTAAAACACATGCGCCGGGACACGCATTCCCTCCGGTGTGCTGATCTCCACGATATTCCCGTTTTGATCTGTTTCAAAAGAATCAAACACCACATCCCCCAGGGTCTGAATAGGCGTGACCGCGCAGCAGATTTTATTCTTAAACCCGTGCAGATTCTCCTTGTCTCTCAGATAGGAAATCAGTCCGCCGTACTCCTTTTTTATCTTTTCCAGCACTTCGTCAATCCGGTTTTCCTTATAATACTTCTCACATTTCAGAGGGACGAACAGAATCAGCTTCTCTTCATCCGAAGAAAGATGGTTCATCAGAAAATCCGCCACCAGATCAAGGCGGTTTTTCGCAAGATGATATTTCCCGTCCTCTTCCATCAGAAACGGCGTATCGATGGCGATCAGCACGGCGCTGGCTTCCCTGACGAAATCGCTGACCATATCCGGATCCGATTTCAGATATTCTCCCGGATAGTCGCGGATAATCATATCAATGTTGATTTTTTCCGAATTCATGCCGTAGGAAAAGCAGAATTTTGTCTCCTGGGAATCTCCGGATATACCGCTTGATATCAGCCGTTCATCCTCCATATGAACCCCGTGGAACAGTTTCTCCAGCTGCTGTCTTTTGTCATTCAGCATGGCGGATGTGTCGTCATCCGCTTTGAGGAACAGTCCCGTGCCAAGGACTGCTTCCTTCTGGCTGTTGTACATCGACGTGATCACGCTGGTCTTCCCGACTCCGCGCGCTCCCAGCATACACACTTTTATCTCAAAACGCGCATCGTCCGCCCGCCTGGGAAGCTTACTGAACAATTCTTTTAACATTTTATCCCACCTGTCAGTTAAAATTATTTAATACGAAATTATCGGACCTGTTTCCTTTGGCCAGCTCATTGACCATATCGATCCATTCCTGACACAGAAGCCCCGCATTCTGCTGTTTTTTAATCTCTTCTCCCCAAAGGATCCCCGACTTTTCGGCAAAAAAGTTTCTCCACTCCTGCTTCGCTTCCGGCGAATAGATAATTCTGTCGAAGAACTCCTGAACTTCGGCAAACAGCGCCAGGTTTGGCTTGACGGTCAGCACTTCGAGACGGGAAGACAGTTCGTCCGCGATCATGCAGAGACGGCTCAGCAGATTCATATGGATGCTGTTTGCGGTGCGGCGCAGATTTCCGCTCTTGTTTACAATAGCAGGCGTATTGCTGTAAAGCGGATCCAGACCGTTCAGCGCGTTTCGTATCTCGTAAGTCAAAAAGGCTTTCACCGAAAATTCAAAAGCGCAGATCGTATTCACCGCAAGTTCCAGCGTCGGATATGAGCCGCTCAGAACCCCCTCGGAGAACTCCCTCAGCCAGTCCCTTGCCGGTTTTTGGGGATCATAGCCAACGATCGCGGAAAAGCCGCATTTGTCAATGAAAACACGCGCGATATCGTCTTTCATCCGGTTCACGTAATCCTTCAGATCAAAATTGATGTCAAGAAAATCCTTCGCGATCGCGTTCCGGATCTCATTTTCATAATCCACGTACAGCTGCACCGGCTGCTCTCCGGTCGCCAGCCGCGCTTCGATCCCGGCCGGCTTCGGAATATAGCTGCCCGGCAGATAATCCTGCTTCATCTTATTTAAGATTTTGTCGGCCGCGCTGTAAATCACAGGGCAGGGCTGATCCGACTTCTCCTTCCACCCGGTAAGCTGTTCAAAGAAAAATTTTCTCAGCGAATCGAGCGCCTCCTGCGTAAGCCTGTTGACAAGCGGAATGACCGACGCGCTCTGACGGAAATCTGACTGGAGAATCTTCTGCGCCCGCATGCACAGTTCCCGGTATTCAGCCTGCAGATCTTTCAGCGCCCCGTTTACCGCATCAATATAACCCTGATCCAGCGCTCCGATATTCCCGGACAATTCCTTCAGCATCGGAAGCAGAAATTCATCCCTGACCTCGTTCTCATCCAGCGCATTGATGATTCTGGCATGATCGCAGCCGTACCACTTGCTCGATTTCAGCTTCTGAAGCGCGCTTTTGCAGAAATCCGTATTGACCGCATAATTCCTGCTTTCCTTTTTGACATGATTTATCAGGTAAAAAAGCCATTTGTCCAGATCCCTGTCCGCGCATGCCTCCGTGATCTGCGTATAGATATCATAAATGGCCGTGGGGATTCCTCCGCCTCCGCCATCTCTTGGCATGATCATAAAAATAACCGCGTCGCTTTCCTTTTCCACCGTGCGGAGCATCCCCTCCAGAATCCCTTCCGCATGATCCCCGAGTCCGACCGTATCGATCAGATTGATCTTCCCGGCATTCGTCGGAAACGGACACAGGATTCTGCACTTTTCAACTACAAGATATTTGTAATATTCGACTCTTCCCCGCGCCGGGTCGGCAATTCCGTTATTCTGCGCTACAAACCCGGCAATTTCCTCCTTCTTCGTCAGAACCAGTTCGCCCGGACGTCCCGCATATCCGGCCCACTCGTCGTAGTGTTCGATCATTTTCTCCAGATACTCGCCGACAATGCGTCCCGGATGCCCCTGCGGCACCTTTGCCAGCACATCCTCCATTTTGATGCGTCTGATATCCTGCATGCTGTCAAGCCGGATTCTGTCGCCGGGATCCGGGATCAGCCTGTCCAGATAGCGCTGGGCCATCTCCGTCATCTGCTGACAGGTCTTAAAGGTAATCCTGGCCTCCAGCGTACTGTCCGGGTCGTTGATGATAACGGAAGGAGCTCCCGTGCAGTCCGTTGACTCAAATGCCGGGATCACATAATCATCCAGACCACTGATCGTTTTCAGAAGAGCGCTCTTTCCGCGTCTGGCCTGTCCGACGACAGAAATATTTATGTATTTCCGCGCAAAGCGGTTCCTGCATTCCTTCAGAGCAGTTCTGACAGCCGCCATCGCCTTCTTTGTTCCCTTAAAATTCAGATCCTGAAGCCTCCAGGCTATATCCGGCGCTTCCTTCAGAAACGACGTATACCTGCCGTTTTCAATAACGGAACCGTCGGGCAGAATCATCTGATCTTTTACGTGTTCGACTTCCTCAACCCGGCCTTCTATCACATCCAGGCGCGACGATACGGAGTCAATGACAGGAAGATACGCCTGTCTGGCCGCGATAATCTGTTCGATCTGTTCTGTCAGCAGCATCTTTTTCCCTCCTTGCAAACGGTCTTATATTCAGAATAGCAGATTAATAAATCCCATCAGGAATCCGAGCATGGCTCCCAGATAGACAATCGCATTCAGCTCCCGCTTCATAATCCCGAAGATCATGTTCTCCAGCTCGGCCGCGTCAAAGGAATTTATCTTGTCCACCACAATCTGCTGGATATTTACGGCATCCAGCAGTTTTCCCAGGTTATTCCCGAGGAGATTTTTATACAAATTCACTATATAATCCACGATCAGATCCTCTTTGTCCTGATAGCGGCTGTAGAGATCCGATACTCTGGTTTCCATGATATTGTCCGCGGCTTTCCCGATTTCCTTCTCAATGACGGACGGCGCCTTGGCCGCGATCACATCGTCGATCATTCCCGCCATTTTCCCTTTTATTCCCTGAAGTAATGATTCGTCAAAAAAGAAGAAACTGAGCTTACTGAAGCCTTCCCACTCCTGCAGCGCTTCAAGTCCGGCCTCCGCTATCACGGCGCCGAGCTTTGCCTCCGTTACCTTACGGACCAGCATCTCAGTCAGCTTCTCCTGAATCTGCCTGGATTTCTCATCCAGCGTCTCCGGATCGGCTGTCTTTTCCAGCATCTGCCGGACCGTTCTGTCCTCTTTGGAGAAGGAGTGCAGAAGCTCCCGGATCTTTCCCTGCAGGACTGCCAGCGTCTTTTCAGAAAGCAGCGTCTGCCGGAGCGTTTCCTCATTCAGGAGCTGGCTGCTTATCACCCTTCCAAGAGATCCCGCAATCCTCTCCTTCTGCTTGGGAATCAGGCCCGGTGTGAACGGAATGTGCCATTTTCCTATATAAACAGCGACTCTCGGGCGAAACAGCATTTTAATCGCAAGGTCATTTGTTATATACCCTATTATCCCTCCCAGAAGCGGGGCTACTACTACACGTATCATTCTGGTTCCCTCCCATTTTTTTAATCTTTTGCAAATATTAACATGTGTTTTTATAATATAAGCAAAATCTTCCTGTTTTTTGACAATTTTGCTTAATACATTATCCAAAATCTTTTTATGTTAATTATATACAAAAAATTATTCATGTCAACCGCGATCGCCTGCCCGTCTCGGAATACCGCGCGCTGCGCCGGCAGCCGTTTTCCTTATGCGGGCCTGTTGATCGGGCAGGAAGTAGTTTTTCCTCATGCCCGTCCGCTGCGCCGGCAGCTGTTTTCCTTACGCGGACCTGTGCAGAAAACCGCGCCGCAGGTTTTTCCCTTGCGCAGCGCGGTTTTCAGATAATTTGCATCTAAATATACGGTTTTTCAAAAATTTTCATTTGGGGCGATTTATTCTGATATTTCCCGGTTCAATTCTTTATATGTCCTTACGATCAGCCAGACGGCAATGAAAAAAGTCAGAATATCGGAGAGCGGCATGGAATACAGAACACCGTCAAGTCCGAAGAAAACGGGCAGCAAAAGAGCAAATCCGACGCCGAAAACGATCTCGCGAACCATCGACAGAACCGTGGAAGATACCGCTTTTCCCATCGCCTGCAGGAAGATAAAACAGGCTTTATTCACACAGGCAAAGATCATCATACACAGATAAACGCGGAATGCCCGGACCGCAAAACTTGTATAGTAAGCGCTTTCGTTGGCCGCGCCGAAGATATGGATAAGCTGCCGCGGAAACAGTTCCACAATGATAAGCGCCGCAGCCCCGACTGCCGCCTCCGCAGCCAGCAGCCTGGTAAAAAGTTCCCTGACACGTTTTCCCTTTCCGGCGCCCATATTGAAACCGACAATGGGAATACACCCGGCGGCCATGCCGACAACGATGGAGATGACAATCTGAAAGAATTTCATAACAATGCCGACCACCGCCATCGGGATCTGCGCATACTGCTCCTGCCCGAAAACCGGATCGAGCGCGCCGTATTTCCGGACCATATTATTGATCGCGGCCATGGAGGCGACCAGAGAAATCTGCGACAGAAAGCTGGTTACACCGAGTATAAGCGTTTTCCGGCAGACACTGCCGTCCATTCTGAAGTCTGACTTTGCGGGCCTTACCAGCTTCATGTGCATGAGATACCAGACCGCAAGAACCGCAGCAGCAATCTGTCCGAGAACGGTAGCCACAGCAGCGCCCATCATGCCCCATTTAAAGCAGAAGATGAAGATCGGATCAAGGATGATGTTGATAACCGCGCCTGCAAGTGTGGACGCCATTGCAAAGCGCGGGCTTCCGTCCGCCCGGATAATAGGATTTAATGCCTGCCCGAACATATAAAACGGAATCCCAAGCGTGATGTAAAAGAAATATTCCTTTGAATGCCGGAAAGTTTCCTCGTTTACGGTTCCGCCGAACATAGCGATGATCGGACTGCTGAAAATCAGATATACCGCGCAGAGCGCCAGACCGCAGACAATTACCATAACCACCGAATTGCCGACGCTCTTTTGGGCAGTCTCCGGCCGCTTTCTGCCGAGACTAATACTTACAAATGCACAGCAGCCGTCTCCAATCATGACGGCAATCGCGAGCGCAATGACCGTCAGCGGAAAAACGACCGTATTTGCCGCGTTTCCATAGGAACCAAGGTAGGAAGCGTTCGCAATAAAAATCTGGTCGACAATATTATAGAGAGCTCCTACCAGCAGAGAGATAATACAGGGGACCGCATATTTTCGCATCAGCCTGCCGATATGCTCCTCCCCAAGAAACCGGTTTGTTTTTTCCTCCATGAGAACCACATCCTTTCAAAAAAATACAGCGTGCGGTTATCAGCTGGATTTATGCCAATGGCCACACACTGTACTGTATCGTAAATTACGCAGGGCAGTACTAACTTCCTTACACGAACCTGCGCAAAAAATAAACGTGTGTCCTTCAACCGGATTTACGCAGTTGAAACGCCACACGTTGCTTTCTCATTATAATCGAAATCCCTCCGAAATTCAAATGGGCAATTTTTAAAAAATTCAGGGCAGTATATATAAACAATCTGCACAAAAAGGCACTGGATACCACACCAATGCCTTGCTGCCTCCCGCCGCCTTTCAAACAAACAGAAACCTTTGCTACTCCAGTTCCCCGCTATCTTTTTCTGTTATAACCGATCATGCTTATTATCATTGAAATCAGAAAGAGAGCAGATGCCGCAATCCCTGCCGCAGCGACATAGGAAAACATGGAATTTGTCATAGCGGAAAATCCAGCCCCGTCTTCAAAGTATTTAATAATATAGACCAGTGGGAATACGGAGAGCATACCCATGACCTGAGCGGAATGAAAACCAAACCAATAGGTCAGCGGCAGAGTGATACCCGTCCACAACAGCGGAATAATAACCGACAGGGCAGCGGAAATCCCCCAGATGGCACCGCTGAAACTCTGATATGCAATGCTGGATAAGAGGTTAAACAGAATGCTTCCCGCAAGGCTCAGCATTAATGTGCAGACAACGGAAATGTACTTGCTTGTTACCACTGAAACAGCATTTACGGGCAGCGCCAGCTGGTACTTTTTCCAGTCCACCTTTTCATCGCTTGTGAAACTGTTTATATTTTGAATGCTTATTGTCAGCGCAAGCATAATCGAAGAAAGCAGTCCTGCGTAAATGCCGGCCTTAACCATAAGCAGAACAATCGTACCGCCCGCTATCAGAAAAGATTTCCGGTCAATCCCCTTGATGAAAATTGCGACGTCCTTATAAATCAATCCCTTCATACCGCTCCTCCTTTGATGTAAAAAAGCATAATATCTTCCAGTGACGCGTTATCAACGACAACATCATCTTTGTATTTGCGTTTTACCGCCTCTTTATCACGGACAAGGCACTCCACGCTGACATTTGTGATTCTGTGGATAATATAATCATCCGGAGAAATGGAAGCAAATTTTTCTCTCCCGCATCTGATTATTCCAAAGTTGTAAACAAGATCGTCTTTTTGTTCCTCAAAAATAATTTTTCCCTGATGGATCAGGATCACATAGTCCGCAATCTTCTGTATATCCGACGTAATGTGAGAGGAAAAAAAGATGGAACATTCCTCGTCCTGTATAAATTCCAAAAACAAATCCAATATTTCATCGCGCACAACCGGGTCGAGCCCTGTAGTCGCCTCATCCAGAATCAGCAGTTTCGGTTTATGCGCCATTGCGCAGATAATGGACAGCTTCATTTTCGTCCCCTTCGAAAAAGAGCCGATCTGCTTCTTTTCGGGAATTTTAAATTTTTTCAGGTAATGTCTGTAAAGGCTGCCGTCCCATGACTTATATACGCCGGATAATATCCTTTCAATATCTGCCGTATTAAACACATCATGAAAGTTGCACTCATCAAAAACCACTCCAATCTCTTCCCTGACAGAGGAAATTGTGTTTTCCATACCAAAAATCTGTACCTGGCCATTATCCCTTTTCAGCTCATCCAGTATGAGGTTGATGGTCGTACTTTTACCTGCGCCGTTTTCGCCAATAAAGCCGACAATTCTGCCTTTCGGGACCTGAAATGAAACATGATCCAGCAGAAAACCGTCAAACTGTTTGCATAAATCCCGTACTAAAATGTTGTTATTTTCCATGCTCCCGCCTCCTGATTATTCTTCATAAAACAGCTTCAGAATATTTGCCATCTGCTCGTAACTGATTCCATGGGTCCTGCCGATTTCCGCCGCCTTCTGCAGCAGTTCTTCCGCCGCGCGCAGCTGCTCTTCCCGGATAAACTCCCTGTTCTGGGCCGCCACAAAGCTCCCCTTTCCGGATACCGTTTCTATGAATCCGTCACGGGTCAGATCTTCATAAGCTCTCTGGACAGTAATAACACTTATGTGCAGATCCCTTGCCAAAGCTCTCATGGACGGCAGCGCTTCACCGGCAGATAAAGTTCCGTTCATAATCAGATTTTTGATCTGCATGCATATTTGCTCATAAATGGGCTTATCACTGCTGTTGCTTATGATTATTTCCATTCATTCACCCCTCTCATGCGTACTTTCCGTACCATGTGTACTTATTCGATAAGTACAGTATATGCACTTTTCCTACGGTTGTCAAGGTCTTTTTTACAATTATGGATAGGTCTTTATCATCCCTGATTGCTCTTCCCGGAATAATCATCCGCTAAAAAAACAGGCATCCATTTCTGAACGCCTGTCAAAGCTGAGTATTCACTTTATCATTTCTATCCTTCCTATGCACTGCTCCCACTGTTTCCGCAATTCCATCAGAATGACGCCAAGACGGTTCTCACCTTTCCAGGTAATTGTGTTCACGCCCCACCTTCTTTTAACGGCATAAATGTACCCCGCCATTCATCCCGGCTGAGAACCTGTAATATCCCCTTGGATACTTGACTCCCGACTCTATTGAACTCATAATGATCTCCACAGTATCTTCCGATATAATCAGCTCAGTCCTGCAGCCATCTTTCCAATCCGGAGACATGAGTCCCATCTCGTCAGAAGTATCCGTTGCAACTACGCTTCCGCAATCCAGATAAATATTCTGGTGTTCCGTGTCAAACTCACCATTCCCAGTCAGCACATTCGGCGATACATGCGTATGTCCGGACAGAAAGATGATCCTGCCGCTGCGGCTTACAAGCTCCTGCAGCCGCTTGTTCTTATCAAGATAGGGCACACCGGCATTTCTGTTGGGATTATGAGCCAGAAGCGGTGCGTGACAAAGGATGATATGCCATGCTGCCGACGCAGAGGCAAGGTGATCCTCCAGCCAGTCAATCTGACTGCCCTCAGGAAAAAGAAACTTCCGGCCGCTGACAACGCACTGCATCCCTATCAAATCCAGATCATCAAGCTGCAGGGCCCACGCAAGACTGCAGGGATCATATGTAAAAGAGCATCCCTTCTCCGCGGCTTTTTCCAGCAGCGCCTTCTGAAAATGCGCATAGCCTGCGCTGCCGTCCGCTTCCTTCCCGATAAACCGCGGATGTGTTATGTCATGGTTCCCCGGTACCGGCAGAATTATCTTTTCCGGGGCAGAATCAGCAATGCAGCTCATAAACTGCGAAAACTGTTCCGGCAGTCCGTCATTCGTTGAATCTCCAAGAAGCAGTACGGTGTTGCTCTTGGCAGCTCGTAATGCCTGCTTAATTTTCCACGGCTTAGAAGCCAGATGCAGATCTGTCAAGAGGGAAAAGTGGTGCGGTGCACACGGATCATCTGCTGCAGAAAGATATTTTTCCGGAATCTCGGCAGAAACATCCTCATATGAACCAAATCCTGCCGCATAGCATCTCGCCCACACATGGTCGGCTTCGCGGGGAATGCCGCGCCTGCCGGAAAAAGAGAAGATGCCGTTTCCAGCCGGGTCAATCGGGACATACGCAAATGGTCCCCAGCCGGGCAGAGGCTCCTCGGCTGTTCCCCAGCTGAGCACGGCGAGCATGCAGCCTTTGGCTTTCACGATATATTTCCCCTGTGCACATCCCGGCCAGGTGAGGCTTGTCTGAAGCTTGATCATCGGCGCTGCACCTCCTCTAATTTCTTTGTAATCACTATACCTCCTTAATCTCCATAAATAATCCTCTGTTCTCTATCATACATAGCGTCAAATTCCTGCATAATCGCATTATATTTTAAATCTGATGCCGTCTTTTCCAATTCAATTTTCACGTCATTAGTTTGCTCGTCCCGATACAACGACATAAATCGTATATCCAGATTCTCTGTATTTAATTCCGGATATACAGCAAGCATATTAAATTCCTGCTGCACAAAATAATCATGTGTCGTCACAAAAATCTGAACACCCATTTTTGCCAGCGCGACCAAAGCCTGCACGATCGGACGAATCATTTTCGGATTCATATTCGTTTCCGGTTCGTCCCAGAAAAGTATGGTATTTTTATTCAGACTTCCAGATAAAATCATATATACAATCATAGAAAGCTTACAGTAACCATCTGATAACAGACCCATTTCAAATTCGCCCTCGCCTTTTATTTTCAAAAAGAACTTTTTGTCTTTCTGAACGATCTGTCCCTTCATGATTTTTTCAAAACTTTTCAGAATTTCATTCTGTTCATTTGTATTTGCTCCCTTTGAGAGAGGTCTATCCAGCAATTTCGCAAGATCATAATACATTTCTTCAAAATCAATATGATATTCCTCATAAAGAGAAGCAAAATGTTCTGTAGTAGAAATCATTTCTTTTGTAGGAATGTAAATCACATCAAAATCCCCAGCAGCTTTTATCTGATCCATCTTGATATCTGCATGGTTTTCCTGCCGGTTCCCAAATCCAATTGAAATCTGCTGCTTTTTATCCAAAATAATAGAAAAATCTGTACGGTTACTCCCTTGTTTCCTACTTACTAAACGACCAATTTTCATGGCATCCGGGCGAAAAACACCTTGCAGTTTATCAACAAACATCTTTTCTTCTATTTCTTTCGTCGCCGCCTCTTTATATCCTTTTCCAAGAGGTTTTAGAACAGAGTACATCACCTTTAACAATGTAGTTTTCCCTGTACTATTTTCTCCACAAATAACATTAATATTTTCAGCCCAATCGATGTCTGCATTTTCAAAAATCATGAAGTTATTTAAAACCAGTCTATTAACTTTCATTAGATTCACCTCAATTCAGTTTGCCATCTCGATCATCGCCGATTGCCTTTAGCAGTTTTCTCACTCAGCTGACATTATCCTATGACTGTTCCTATAAGTCAAGGTACTTTCATCGCCCGCAGCAGGAAAGATGCCGCAAAGCTTTTCCCTTCCCCGACAGTATTCCCTACTCTCCTCTTGCCATACTGCAGACACATTCGACATTGTTTTCGTTGAGCAACACCTTGCCACCATTTTCAGCGTCATAATCTACGCGGAATTTAAGTCTGATACGCTTCAGGATGCTTCCATCTTCCTGTCGTTCAGGAAATAGATCAATCCTCTCAATAAAGATATTTAAAAACTCCTTTCTCTCCAAGTCGGTCATCTCTTCAAACATTTCATCGAATTGGAGAAGAACCTTGCAGAGCCGTTTTGATGTCAGGTTATCATCATAGACTCCGGAGATTTTATCCGTTACATCATCGATCTTCCAGGTCTGCGATCCTGTCGTAAAGTGTATTCAGACGTTCTTGCATGTCCTGATACTTACGATCATAATGACGATCCGTAACATCCAATCTATCCAGCTGTTGCATCAGCTTATTCTTAGCACCTGTTGCTTGAACCAGCTGAGTCCTGAGTCCGTCACGTTCTGCTTCAAAATTAGTTACATCTACCTTCTCATCCAATTTGCCTCTGATGAAAGCTTCAAACCGTTCATCATTTACCATATCATGGATGACACCTATTATTTCGGCATCAGTATCAATCTGATTTAGCGATGGCTTGAAATCCATTTGTAAGCGATGAATAACCACCCGTCCACGGCTTCCGGGGAACCTTATACTGGAAGGTTCCCTCTGGTCTCCAGTCTCTCTTTTTCGGTATCCGTTACTCCGGAACATCTCTCTTTGATAAACCCGCTCCACGGCAGCAGCTGTTCTATGCCTGCGGGCTCCTCTTTATAGTCCGGCATGTACAGCAGCAGTGTGTACAGGTACTGATAGATGTTCAGGTGATTCGCTTTCGCCGTCTCGATCAGGCTGAGGACGACCGCACCCGCGTTCGCACCGTCCACGGTATCATGGAACAGGAAGTTTTTCCTCCCCATCACATAGGACTTCGCCCTTCTTTCGGCGGCATTGTT
>CANRGB010000050.1 GCA_947630005.1 uncultured Lachnospiraceae bacterium | reverse complement strand
TCGCGGCAGGCGTCCGCAGAATCGAGGCTCTGACCGGAAACGGTGTGTTTGCATATTACAAAAATGTTGAGAAAGAGTTGGCTGAAGCCGCGAAGCTTCTGAAGACGACGCCGGCAAGCCTGCTTGAGAAGATCACATCCCTCCAGGCGGAGCTGAAGGCAGTCAGCAGCGAAAACGAATCTCTCAAGAGCCGTCTGGCCAAGGATGCGCTCGGAGACGTCATGGATCAGGTCTGCGAAGTCAAGGGGACGAAACTCCTTGCTGCGAAGCTTGAGGGCGTTGATATGAACGGGCTGCGCGAGCTTGGCGACCAGCTCCGCGAGAAGCTTGGCGAGGGCGTCGTCGTGCTTGCGTCCGTAAACGACGGCAAGGTCAGCCTGATGGCAGCCGCGACAGACGCTGCCATGAAGCAGGGCGCGCATGCAGGCAACCTGATCAAGGGAATCGCCGCGCTTGTAGGCGGAGGCGGCGGAGGCCGTCCGAATATGGCACAGGCAGGCGGCAAGAATCCGGCGGGGATCGATGCGGCGCTCGCGAAGGCGAAGGAAGTGCTGGAAGGACAGCTGAAGTAAAACATAAATATTCAGGCTCTGCGCTGCAGAGTGATACCTGGGGAAGAACTCTGGAGAATGGCTGCGGTGTACAGATGGCATCGCAGCTGTTTTATGCGCAGGCCCGCATAAGGAAATTATAAATAGCTGAAAAACAGGAGGAAATTTATGTATAAGGAAAAAATAGACGCATACATCGACAGCAAGCGTGAGGAAATGCTCGCAGATCTGAGCGCTCTGGTGCGGATCGACAGTCAGAAGGGCGAAGCAAAAGAAGGGATGCCCTACGGGGAGGGGCCGGCAAAAGTGCTTGCCGCAGGCACAGCGCTTATGGAGAAATATGGCCTTACGGTAAATAATTACGGAAACCGCGTTATAACGGGAGATTTTGGCGAGGGCGAGAAGGAACTGGATATTCTCGCACATCTGGACGTCGTCCCTGTGACGGAAGACTGGACGATGACACAGCCCTTCGAGCCCAAAATTGTGGGCGACAGGATTTATGGCAGAGGAACGGCCGACGACAAGGGACCGGCAATCGCCGCCCTGTACGCGATCCGCGCGGTCAGGGAGCTTGGTATTCCTCTGAAAAAGAGCGTTCGGCTTATTCTCGGCTCGGATGAAGAGTGCGGCTCAAGCGATCTGGCCTATTACTATGGGATCGAAAAGGAGGCTCCGTACTCTTTTACGCCGGATGCGGATTTTCCGCTGATCAATATTGAGAAAGGACGTTTTGCGAAATCCTTCGAGGCCTCCTATGCAGATAATGATCAGCTTCCCAAAGTTGTCATGCTGAAAAGCGGTTCGAAGATAAACGTCGTGCCGCAGAAAGCAGGGGCCGTCGTTGCGGGGATTGAAAAAGAAGTTCTGGAGAAAGCGGCAGCGCAGACAGCGGCGGAAACCGGCGTGGAATTTACCGTCGAAGAGTGCGGGAAAACGGTTTGTACAGATTGTGCGGGGACAGCTTCTGAGACGGCGGACAGAGCGGATCGAAGCGGAGCGGATGATAAAACGGCAATGCAGACAAATGCTGTATCCTGCTGCTCGATTTACGCAAAAGGCCAGGCGGCCCACGCCTCCGCCCCGGCTGACGGCAAAAACGCGCTGACCGCAATGCTGCAGCTGCTTGCTGCGCTTCCCATTGCGGATTCGGAGGGATACCGCCGCCTGAAAGGACTTCACGCGATGTTCCCGTATTCGGATACCAGCGGCGAAGCGCTTGGAATCCGCCGCAGCGAGCCGCAGTCGGGTGAGCTTACGATGTGCTTCAGCGTACTTGATTATACGCCGGAGAAATTAAGAGGCGAGTTCGATTCCCGCCTCCCGATCGGCTGCAGTGCCGCAAATACTTCGGAACCGGTGGGAAGGATGTTTGAATCCTTCGGGATGAAGATTGCGGACACGAATGTCTCTGATCCGCACTGTGTCCCGGGCGACTCTTTCTTTGTAAAGACGCTTCTTGGCAGCTTTGAGCGGTATACCGGGATTAAGGGCGAACCTCTGTCTACCGGAGGCGGAACGTATGTGCATAATCTTGCGCGCGGCGTGGCGTTCGGCTGCATGATGCCTGAGGTCGACAATCACATGCATGGAGACGACGAGTTCATGGTGATCGATACGCTGCTGATGAGCGCGAAGATCTTCGCGGACGCGATCGTAAAGATCTGCGGATAAAATAACAGGCCGGACTGCTGACAAAAATCCGGCCGTGTGTGTTTATTCTGCGGTTCCGCCTGAAATATTTGCATGCGGCCGGATCACTTTCCGGCCGCCATTTTGATTCCGGATATATCGGAATCGATCATCATGGAATAATTTGTATAATAGACGACAAAGCCAGGCTTTGCCCCGTTTGGTTTTTTCACGTGCTTCTTCTCCACGTAATCAATCTCCACCTTCTCCGCGTTCCGGCTCCTGGAATACCAGGCGGCAAGACGCGCGGCCTCCTCAAAGGTGCGGTCCGGAAGTTCACGGCCGTTGGCCTTGACGATGACATGGGAGCCGGGCGCGCCTTTTGCGTGGAACCACCAGTCGCTGTTCGAAGCGATTTTGAACGTCAGCTCGTCGTTCTGGTAGTTATTTTTTCCAACGTATATGTCGAAACCGTCGGAAGAGATGTAATGGAAGGGCCGGGAAGTGATCCGGACCTTTTTCCCTCCGGTATATTTTCTGCGGATGTAGCCGGCGTCGGTCAGCTCCTCGCGTACCTGGACGAGGTCTTCCTCGGAGAGAGCGAGATCCATAAAAGTGCAGATCGACTCGAGCTGTCCGATCTCGGCCTCTGTCTCGCGGATATGTTCGGAGAGGGCCTCATACGTGCGTTTTAATTTGCTGTATTTGTCGAAATATCTGCCGGCGTTCTCCTGTGCGGTCAGCGTCTCGTCGAGCGGAATCGTGATCATTTCGTTTGTGTAGTAATTCAGGGCCTCGAGCTTTTTCGCGCCCGGTTCGGCTTCATAGCCGTAGGTATGCAGCAGCTCGCCGTAAATTTTGTATTTGTCCCTTTTTTCCGTATCCTTCAGCTGTTTTTTCTGCAGTTCGTATTTCTTCCGGCAGCGGTCGAGAGCGGTCGCTGCGATGCGGCGCAGATCCGAGGATTTCTGACGGATGCGCGTTACCGTGTTCTTCATCGCGTAATACTGCTCAAGCACCTCCGAGATCGTGTCATACGGTCTGGTATTCAGGTCCGCGTACATCGTCAGAGGAACGCTGGAGAATTCGACCGGTATGTCCTGCTTGTCAAGAATGATCGACGGCGTATAGTTGTGCGCGGCCACGTCCTCGATCAGCCGTTCAAAGGTGCGGTAGAGATGGATCTGCGCGAGCTCCGGGATCGTGTTCGCGCTCTGCGTCGGTTCGAGCGACGCGCGGTGGCAGAGCTCTTCCGCGATCACGGGGCTGATGCCGGTGCAGGTGGAATAGATCGCTTTCGCGAGCGGCATCGGCTTTGAGAAGACGCCGGAGCAGAAAGCCTGCTCATCCGTGTCCGTCGGTTCAAGCTTTTCCTGGGTGTGAGGAATAAAATAATCGCGCCCCGGCAGCACTTCGCGCACAGAACTGGTCTGAGCGGAAATATGCTTGATGCTGTCGATGATCTTTCCCTGGTCGTCGCAGAAAATCAGATTGCTGTGCTTTCCCATGAGCTCGAGGATCAGATCCTTGCGGCAGAGATCTCCCATCTCATTGTAATGTTCGATCTCGAAATGAATGATCCGTTCGAGGCCGGGCTGCCAGATTTTTGTGATCCTGCCGTTCGCGATATGCTTGCGCAGCAGCATGCAGAAATTTGGCGCGGTCATCGGTCCCGGCTTGTTTGTCTGCGTCAGATAGATCAGCGGAAGACTCGCGCCTGCAGAGAGCAGCAGCCGGAACTGCCCTCTCTGCGCGCCCTTGATGGTCAGCATCAGCTCGTCCGTCTCGGGCTGCGCGATCTTGCTGATCCTTCCGTTTTGAATCGTCTGATTCAGTTCATATACTATATTGGAAATAACAATTCCATCCAGTGCCATGGAAATTCCTCCCTTAAGAAAATGGATTTCTTTATCTTAACACACCGCAAAAGAAAAAACAATTCTGTTGACTGACCGCCCCTGATCGATTATAATCATTTAATGGAAAATTGTGCCGCGCCGGCACTTAACTTAATGTATATCACAGGAGAGGAATATACAGATATGATTAAAAGTATGACAGGCTTTGGGCGGTGTGAATCTCACCAGGGGGACAGAAAGTTCACCGTAGAAATGAAGGCAGTGAATCACCGCTATTTTGATGTCAATATTAAGATTCCAAAGAAATTCGGCTTTTTTGAGGCTTCCATCCGGAATGTTCTGAAGGAGTACATACAGCGCGGGAAACTGGATGTTTTTGCCACGTATGAGGATTTCGCGGAGGAGAAGGCATCGCTCAAATATAATGAACATCTCGCGGCCGAGTATCTGAAGTACTACCGTCAGATGGCCGCCGAATTTGGAATTGAGGACGACATCCGCGCTTCCACGCTCGGACGGTGCCCGGAGGTGTTTCAGATGGAAGAGCAGGATGTGGACGAGAAGGAAATCTGGGCGCTGCTCGAACAGGCGGTCCGCGGAGCATGCGAGCAGTTTGTCGTGTCAAGAGTGAAAGAAGGTGAGGCCCTCAGGACAAATCTGCTTGACAAACTGGAGGGGATGCTGGAAAATGTAGCTCTGGTGGAAAAAAGATATCCGCGGATTGTAGCCGAGTACCGTCTGAAGCTGGAAGGCAAGGTGAAAGAACTTCTTGCCGACGCGAAGCTGGACGAGGGAAGGATTGCGGCGGAGGTTGTTCTGTTTGCCGACAAGATCTGCACGGACGAGGAGACCGTGCGTCTGCGCAGCCACATAGAAACGATGATCGGCGTTCTGAAGGCGGGAGGCGCCGTCGGCCGCAAGCTTGATTTCATCGCGCAGGAGATGAACCGGGAGGCCAATACGATCCTCTCCAAGGCGAATGATCTCGAAACGTCGAATATAGCGATTGAACTGAAAACAGACATCGAGAAGGTGCGGGAACAGATTCAGAATATTGAATAGACATGCGGAATAAACGCCGAGGTCCCCGGGATTTCCGGTCTTAAAGCCTGGAAGCCGTTTCGCGGGACATTGAATATGGTGACCAGTGTCATTTGGCTTCGCATCTGCTGAGCAGATGACATTGTGTGCGAACTGCAGCTTCATGTTTCAGAACAGGAGAAGGCAATGTCAGGTTTGGTGAATATCGGTTTTGGGAATATGATATACTCGGATAAAGTGATTGCGGTGGTGAATCCGGACGCGGCTCCGATCAAGCGCATGGTTCAGAATGCGCGGGAGTCGCAGCGCGTGATTGACGCAACGCAGGGCAGGCGCACGAAATCAGTGATCATGATGGAGAATACACAGATCGTCCTGTCTGCGATGCAGCCGGATACGATAGCCCGCAGATTTGCGGCAGTCCATATGCCGGGTCAGGAGACGAAGGGAGAAGATTCATGAGCAGAAAAGGGATTCTTGTGGTGGTATCCGGTTTTTCAGGGGTCGGCAAAGGGACCCTTATAAAGAAGCTGACAGAGAAATACAGTCAGTACGCGCTGTCTGTCTCGGCGACGACAAGAGAACCGCGCGACGGGGAAGTGGACGGAAGAGAGTATTTTTTCAGGACAAAAGAAGAGTTTGAGGAACTGATCAGAAGCGGTATGCTGATCGAGCACGCCGTGTTCTGCGGCAATTACTATGGGACGCCCAGGGAATATGTCGAAGATCAGATGAGCCAGGGACGGGATGTCATTCTGGAGATCGAGACGCAGGGCGCGAAGCAGGTCCGCGAGCAGTATCCGGACGCGCTGACGCTGTTCGTGATGCCGCCGGACGCTCAGACGCTGGTTGAGCGGCTGCAGAAACGTAATTCCGAGACAGAAGAAGACATGAAATCACGCCTTGCCTGCGCGGTCAAAGAAGCCGGCTGCGTAGAGCAGTATGATTATATGATCGTCAACGACGATCTTGAAAAGAGCGCGGATCAGATGCATGAACTGATCATAAGCCAGCATAATCTGGTCAGCATGAACAGGGATTTCGCGGAACAGATCCGCTCCGAACTGAAGGTATTTGCGAAAGGAGAATAACTATGCTGCATCCATCTTACACAGATTTAATGAAAGTTGTGAACAGTCAGGCAGAGGAGGGAGAGGAACCGATCGTCACCAGCAGATACTCGATCGTGCTCGCGACGGCAAAGAGAGCGCGCCAGATCATTGCGAGGCAGTCGGGTGAAAACGCGTCCGGGCTTCAGGTTTCCAAGCCCCTCTCGAAAGCGGTAAAGGAGCTGAACGAGGGAAAGATCCGGATCCTTCCGGAAAATGAGGAAGCGCCGGGGACGGAAGAGGCCTGAGGGAAGCATACAGGAGGAAACAGATGAGAGAAGTAAAAGAATTTGGGAAAAGTTATGTATTTGTCTCCACCTTGTATGTGGTGCTGGGCGGCGTACTGCTTGCGTGGCCTGATATATCCATGAAGATGATCGGGTATGTGCTTGGTTTTTCGATGCTCGTCATCGGATTTACGTATGGAATTATTTATTTTACAAGAGATAATCTGGCGGGGATTCTGCAGTTCGATCTTGTGATCGGGATCGTGACGGCGGCGTTCGGTATTTTTATTCTGCTGAATCAGGATTTCCTGCCGGCTGTTTTTCCGATCGCGATGGGAATCATCCTTCTGCTCGGTTCCGTGCTTAAGATTCAGAATTCGATCAGCATGAAGCGGCTGAAATTCCGGAAGTGGTATATCTGTCTGCTCTTCGCGCTGATCCTTGCCGCGCTTGGCGTGGTGCTTCTGGTAAATCCGTTCACTTCCGACAGATGGCTTGCCCTCTACATCGGCGCCTGTCTGATACTGGACGGCCTGGTAAATCTGGTCGCGATGAGTCTGATCGTTGCCCGCATGAAAAAGCTTGCGAAGCAGCAGCCGGAAACCGCGCCGGTGGAGGAGTTTTCGGGGGAAACAGTCGAACCGGCCGATCTGATCATCGATCAGGCGGAGGAAGGAACGGCGGAGGAGAGCAAAAAGAAGACCGGCCTTATCAAATGGGGCAGAAAATAACAGGAGCGGCGGATGAAGATATTGTTTATTTCTCTCGGATGCGATAAAAATCTTGTCGATTCCGAGGAGATGATCGGGCTGCTTGGCAGCAGAGGATATACGTTCACGGACGATGAGACAGAGGCGGAGGTCATTGTGATCAATACCTGCTGTTTTATCAATGACGCGAAAGAAGAAAGCGTCCAGACGATTCTCGAGATGGCGGAATACAAAAAGGCGGGCAGCTGCAGAGCGCTGATCGTGACCGGCTGCCTAGCCCAGCGCTACCGCCGGGAAATCCTGGATGAGATAGAAGAAGTTGACGTGGTGCTGGGGACGACGGCCTGGGAGAAGATTGCCGACGCGGTCGACGAGGCGCTGCGCGGAGAGCGGTCTGTCGAACTGGAGGAACTGACCGGGCTGCCTCTGCCGTCTTCCGGCCGCGTGCTGACGACAGGAGGCCATTTCGCGTATCTGAAGATCGCGGAGGGCTGTGATAAATGCTGTACTTACTGCGTCATCCCGAAAGTAAGAGGCAGGTACCGCAGCGTTCCGATGGAGCGTCTGCTCTCCCAGGCGGAGGAACTGGCGGAACAGGGAGTGCGCGAGCTGATCCTTGTCGCGCAGGAGACGACGCTTTACGGAGCGGATCTTTACGGGACGAAATCTCTTCATCTTCTGCTGGAAGGACTCTGCAGAATACCAGGATTTAACTGGATCCGTATTCTGTACTGTTACCCGGAAGAGATTTATCCGGAGCTGATTCAAACGATCAAAGAACAGCCGAAGATCTGTCATTATCTGGATCTGCCGATCCAGCACGCCTCGGACCGTATCCTGAAGCGGATGGGAAGAAGAACATCGAAGGCGGATCTGATCCGGATTGTGGAGGAGCTGCGCAGAGAGATTCCCGATATTGTGCTGCGGACAACCCTGATCACGGGATTCCCGGGAGAGACAAAGGAAGATCATGAGGAACTGATGGATTTTGTCGATCAGATGGAGTTCGACCGGCTCGGCGTATTTACCTATTCGCAGGAGGAAGATACCCCGGCGGCGGCCATGCCGGATCAGATCGGGGAAGAAACAAAGCTTGACCGTCAGGAGGAACTGATGGAGCTGCAGCAGGAGATCGCGTTTGAGAAGGCGGAGCAGATGACGGGCCGTATTGTTGAGGCGATGATCGAGGGAGAGGTTTCCGGGGAAAATGTCTATGCGGCGAGAACATACGGCGACGCGCCGAATGTGGACGGACTGCTGTTTCTGCACACGGATGAGACGCTGATGTCGGGGGATTTTGTGAGAGTCAGGGTCACCGGAGCCGCGGAATATGATTTGATAGGAGAGATTGCAGATGAATTTACCGAATAAACTGACATTGATGCGCGTAGTGATGGTTCCTTTTTTTGTATTTTTTATGCTCTGGAACGGCATGGGAGACAAGGGCAAATATGTGGCGCTGGCTCTCTTTATTCTCGCGAGCGCGACGGACTGGCTTGACGGATACCTGGCCCGGAGAGATCATCTTGTAACCGATTTTGGAAAATTTATGGATCCCATTGCGGATAAGCTTCTGGTCTGTTCGGCAATCATCTGCCTGGTGGAAAAACAACAGCTCGCGGGATGGATTGCCATCGTGATCATCGGACGGGAGTTTATCATCAGCGGCTTCCGTCTGGTAGCGTCCGACAAGGGAGTCGTGATCGCGGCGAGCTACTGGGGGAAATTCAAGACGGTTTCCCAGATGTTTATGGTGATCCTGCTGATCCTCGACCTGGGCGGAATTTTCAATACGGCCGCGCAGGTGCTTGTGTGGGTCGCTCTTGCGCTGACGGTAATCTCGCTTGCGGATTATCTGGCGAAGAACTGGAAAGTAATGGAAGGTGGAATGTAAATGTTCCCTGCAAGAAGGAGAGGCGGAATCTTCCGCGTCCGGGCCAGACGAAAGCTGCAGCGGGAGAAAAATCCGGGAATTGAGGAAGAACAGTTCAGGAAGGAAACCGCGGCCTGCTGTGCGTATCTTGTAAAAACGCTTACGGAAAAAGGACTTACCATGACGTCGGTGGAGTCCTGTACGGGCGGGATGATTGCCGCCGCGGTCACTTCGGTGCCGGGAAGTTCTATGATCCTTAAGCAAAGTTATGTGACCTACTGTGACGAGGCGAAACACCGTATGGCCGGCGTACGCAGAAGGACGCTGCGCAGATATACGGCGGTCAGCCGCCAGACGGCCGGCGAGATGGCCGCGGGCGGAGCAGCGAAAGCGCACGCGGATCTCTGTCTCTCGGTTACCGGCTATGCCGGGCCGGCTTCCGGGGAGGAAGAAGTCGGCCTTGTTTACATTGGCTGCTGTTTCCGCGGGAAAACGCGGGTGAGGGAATATCATTTTGAGGGAGACCGGGCCTCGGTTCGGATGAACGCCTGTGTGCAGGCGCTTCGCATGGCCGTGGAGGCGGTCAGACGGGACTGATTTCTGCCTGGCGGCGCGAAGTGCCGCGTCAGCGGCGGCGGTTCATCCCGCGCATTGCGCCAAACTGCCGCATAAGTGAGCAGATCCGGTCGATCTGCTGAATTTCCTGCGGAGATTTTCCGATTTTCAGGACCTGGATGATTGTCTCGATTTCGTCCGGCCGGAAAGACATACCGTTTGCGCCTGTCTGGGAAGCTGCTGCCATCAAAAAGGGCAGCAGCTCATTTTGATTTTTACCCTGTGCCTGAGAGGCAAGGGATGACAGCATCTGAAGCCGGGCAGGATCAATGCCCGCAAGCGCGGGATTATCCGTCCAGTTCTGTCCTCCGGCGTTATCTGGTCCGGAGCCGTTCCGGGTTTCGCCGCAGCTGCGGCAGGGACCGCCCTGGATGCCGGTATGGTCGGGGAACGGACTGTTCTGCGCGTCTTCCGGGTTCTGCCCGGAACTGTTCGGGTATCTTTGCTGATTCCGGTATGTATTCGGATTCTGAAACAGGTTCATAGGACACCTCTTATTTTATAAAATGATGTTGGGGTCAAAAGATGCCAAACGGATTGTTCCGTGTGGATTTTCAGACGGGAGCAAATTTTTCCGCGTTCTCGCTTGTCTGCTCCGGAGACTGCGCGGCTGCGGAGTAAAGCTCCAGTGTGGAAAGCAGCATCAGGCACCGGTCGACGATTTCCTGTTCGGATGGATCACAGTAATTCCGGATATCGTTGAGAATATCGGTTATTCCTGTATTTTCCTGTTCCATGCTGCAGGCTGAGACGTCTGTCCCGCTGCCGGAGAAGAATGCCATGATATTCTGCAGTTCAAGAAGTTTGGTGCAGACAGCGATAAATTTCTGTTCCTGCGGTCTTAAGTAGGGGACGGCGGCCTTGATCATCTGAAGGTGGTTGTGGTTCGCGACCTGATCGATTGCAGTCAGCATAATGTCTCCCTGCGTACTTTTTGTCTATATTTATATGAGAAGAGGAACGAAGATATTCCGGGAGAATATGATAAAACAGAAAGATATTGTAAGAAAGGACCATCCCATGAAAACGCACACGGTGATTGACGGAAATGCTTTTTATGAAGTAGACGACGAGTGTATGGAGCGTCAGAGACTGGTAAAGAAGGATAAAACTGGCGATGCGGAGATTCAGGCATACAGATGGGATAAGTATCGCTTCTGCCGGGAGGACAGAAGGGGGAACTGTAATAAGAGCAGATAGGCGTTCTTTGTTTTTGTCATTGTACAGACAAAAGCCTCATGGCCGGAAGACCGTGAGGCTTTTATTTCTGGACAGTGATTGAATTCGCTTTGCCTTCGCGCAAACACTCCGAACCCCGCTGCGCAGGCTTCGTCGGTTTCGCGGGCGCGCTCAGGCGGCCTTCGTAAGGAACCTTCTGCGGCCTCCTTCGCTTTGCCTTCGCGCAAAGAGGCGGGGCAAGCCCCGCCGGGAAAGAATCAGCATCCGCATCCGCAATTGCCGGAGTTCGCGCCGTTCAGACCGTTGCTGCCGCATCCGCCGCAAAGAAGGAGCAGGATGATGATCCAACAGCAGTTGTCGCCGCCGAGACCGCCGAGGCCGTTGGTACCGCACCCGCTGCCGCAGCAGGACAGGAGGAGGATCAGCCAGATCAGAGTGCTGCACCCGCTGCCGTTGTTATCACATCCACATCCACAGTTTGTTGCCGCTAAATCGCTCATTTTGTAGCCTCCAGATTGTTCTTACACTGTATACTATGTGACAGAGCGAAAAGTGTTCCGGAAAATACAAAAAAATTCCGCGCGCGGATCCTATGGCCGGATCATAGCCTCAAATATGCCGAAAAGATCCATCTCCCCGTATCCCCATTCCGGATTCGGATAATGAAGGGCGGCATTGCGCAGGATTCCGTATAGGAACAGACTTTTTATTTCCGTGGAAGTAAAGATTCTCGGATTGTTTCTGCGGATGCCCCATTCGGCCAGAAGACATACGGCCCCTGCGGCGAGGGCAGCCGCCGCGCTCGAACCTGTGAAAGAGCGGAGGCCCCCGCCGGGAGCGGGAGCGGTCACATCGACTCCCGGGGAGGCGAAATCGGGTTTTATGATTCCGTTGCTTGTATATCCCCGGCTGGAATTGATAAAAAGAGTTCCGTTGTAAGCGTTGCTGGTGCTCACGGTGATCGGACCTCTGGCGCAGGAAGGGATGACAAGCGTTGTATCCGGCAGAGGGTCAAGGAAACGTATGCCGGCGGGGATAAAACCGGTGATCGGGAGCCATAAATGGAAGTTTCCGTTGATAAAGGTCCGGCCGACGACAATGATCCGCCAGAGACCGGAGGCGGGCGTGGAGAAGCGAAGCATCGCGAGCTGTGTGCCGGTGGTGATTTCGACCAGCTCGTAGTCGAGCGTGATCCGGGTGTTGTCCAGAAGCAGTGTAAACTCCTGGCTGGTTTTGGAACGCGGCTGGACGGGCTCGATGATCTCGCCGCCGGGAGACAGCAGTCCTATGCTGAAGGTCTCCGAGGCGGAGGCCCAGAATTCGACGGTGAAGCCTTCTGTCTTTGCGTCCACGAGCAGTTCCACGTCGACGCGCTCACCCTGCCTGCTCAGCTTTCCGTAATAGTGATGTCCCATGCCGGCTTCATTTCCGGCCGCGGTCACGACATAGATCCCGGACAGAGACTGGATTCCGGATAAGGTTTCTTCGAGCGGGGTCTGACCGGAATGGCTGCCCTGGTTGGAGCCGAGCGCGATGCAGATGACGAGCGGTCTCTGCAGAATCCGGGCCTTCTCCGCGAGATAGCGTACGCCGAGCATCAGATCATTTTCCTGGAAGGCGTCCGCTTTCTCAGGGATCAGAAAATAATCGCGCAGATACTGCTTGGCTGGCTTGAGCCGCACAAACAGGATCTCGCTTTCGGGGGCCGCGCCGAAAAAATCCGATTCTTTCTGCGGAGTTCCGCAGGCGATTCCGGCCACGGCGGTTCCGTGCCCGTTCTGGTCGCGGACTGGAACAGCCGCAAAGGGATCGGTGTCAAGCAGCGCCCGGTCAATCTGCTCCTTTGTATATTCCGTGCCGTAGCCAAGATGCGCGGGCGGCGGTCCCGTCTGATCGCTCTGGTCCCAGATGCTCAGGATGCGCGTTGTGCCGTCCGCGTTCCGAAACGCTGGGTGTGTGTAATCGATGCCTGAGTCAAGGAATCCGACAAGAATGCCTTTTCCCCTCAGATTGAGGATGGGCTGCGACTGAGTGGAAAGGATGCCCGACTGTTCAAGACTTACGGTGCTCAGATAGGTGAAAAGCTTTGGAACCAGGGAGTATCCGGTGTCGGCGACAGTGGCCCGGTTTTCACTTTCGGGAATATGCAGGATCGCATACCGGTTGTCTACGATCTGCGGAGAATACCGGGCAAGGCGGGATAAAAGCGCCTGGGGGGACTCGGGATACTGGTAGATCAGATCGGAATAGTTTTCCGATACGGCTGGTATTGCTGACATAAATTTCTCCGGGAAAAGATTTTCGCAACAGCATATGAGTTTGCTTAAAAATGTATTACAAATATCATATTGACAAAGTTATAGGTAAAGAGTATAAAAAAACTGCGGCAGGGTTTTTGGCGGCTGCTTTCCGCTTCGCAAAGCGCTGCTGCCGGCGGAGCGCGCAGGAGCGGAACAATAACGGACAAAGGAAGAAGAGATTATTATGAAAGGCAGAAAAATTTTCAGGGTCCTGATGCTGTGGATGATTCTGACGGTATTTTTTATGCCGGGGGTTCCCGCGGCACGGGCGGCCGGGATGGAGGATCCCGGATGGCAGGAACAGTCCCCGGACGTCAGAGAATCGGGCTGGAAAAAGACTGACGGAAAAACCTATTATTTTGATCCGGAAAGCGGCGTCATGTGCACGGGATTCCGGAGAATTAATCAGAAACTGTATTATTTTAAAAAGAACGGCGTGCTGAAGACAGGCTGGATGACAGTTGACGGGAACCGGTATTACGCGGGAAAAAACGGCGTGATACAGACCGGCTGGAAGAAGATTAACGGGAAAACTTATTATTTTGCCAAGGTGAAAGGATTCATGCGGACAGGTTTTCTGTGGCTGGATCAGAAGAGATATTACTTTCAGAAAAACGGCGTGCTGAAGACAGGCTGGATGACAGTCGACGGGAACCGGTATTACGCGGGGAAAAACGGCGCGATACAGACGGGCTGGAGAAAGATCGACGGGAAGCTCTATTATTTCGCCAAGGTGAAAGGATTCATGCGGACAGGTTTTCTGTGGCTGAACCAGAAGGGATATTATCTCCAGGAAAACGGCGTGCTGGCGGCAGGCTGGATAACGGCCGGCGGGAAAAAGTATTACGCGGGGACGGACGGTGTGATACGGACAGGCTGGCAGAAGATCGGCGGGGAACAGTACTGCTTTGGCAAAACCGGAGCGCTCCAGACGGGCTGGGCGAAGGACGGAGAAGATACCTATTACGCGGATGCTTCCGGCATACTTCTGACAGGCTGGCAGAAAATCGGATCAGACGAATATTATTTCAGTGATTCCGGGAAGATGTCTGTCGGATGGACGGAGATTGACGGGGTCCGCTATCTCTTTGATGAGAGCACGGGAAAACTGGATACGGAGAAGACGCCGCGGGAGACGCCTTTTGAGACGATGTGCAGGCAGATCGTGGAGAAGAAGGTGAAAAAAACGGACAGCGTCAATACAAAGCTGTCGAAGCTTTTCCAGTACGTGACATGGAATTTCAGCTATCTGCGGAGTTATAATTTCACCGGAGCGAGCGGCTGGCACAAAACATACGCCTACAACATGCTGACGACGAAGAGAGGAAACTGCTACAGCTACGCGGCCGCGTTTGCGTATCTTGCGAAGAAGGCTACGGGACTTCCGGTGCGCGTGGGATGGGGAGGAACCCCTGCTCTTGGAGGCGGGCTGACACCGCACGGCTGGTGCGAAATTCAGATCGGAGGAGTCTGGTATGTGTTTGATCCGGATCTGTACCGTTATGTCTATAATGGAAACTGTTATTACAAGACAATGGGGCAGGTAGGCGGTTATTATTACAACAGGCATTATGAAATGGTAGAATTTTAATCAGAATAACAAAAGGAAGTTTTAGGAGGAGATCGTATGAAAAGAAAATCGGAACTGGTACTTGGAATTACCGCAGTGCTGTGCGCCGGGATCATGAGCGTGTCCATGGCTGCGGAGACAGAAGGTTTGACAGAAGAGGCTTTCCAGGAAACAGAGACCGTATCGGAGGCGGTCCTGGAGGCGGAGACCGCGGGGGAGGAGGAAAGTGCCGCATCAGAAGAAACAGAAGCGCTTCCGGATGCTGACGAAGATATTCCCGAAACGATCCGGCTGAATATTGAAGGGCTGGAGGAACCGCTGGAAATTCAGAATACGGCAGAACTCAATATCGCGGCGGTTTCCGCGGAGCCGATCGATGAGGAGCACATTGACGTCACGATGAAGTCTTCGGACGGGCTGACCTACGAGTTTAAAAATATCAGGTATGTCGAGGTCGTGAGACCGGAACTGACCGTGCAGGGTTCGTTTGCTTATATAAAATATACCAGCATTGTCAACGGGGAAGAGCGCAGCGTAGGACAGACGGGAGAGCTGACTTATGAGGAGCCGGCCGAACTTTTCGCGGTGGACGATGTGTATATCCGGACTGAGCCGGACGGGGAATCGGAAATCCTCGGCGTGATCAGCAGAGGAGACGCGATTGAGGTTCTGGGCGAGACCGCGGATTATTTTAAGGTGAAGAAGGACGACGTGACCGGATACAGCGTGCGCAAATGTGTAAGCGAGGATGAGCAGGAGGCGATCGCCGCGGTCAAAGCGGAGGAAGCGGCGCGGGAAGCGATACGCATCGCGCAGGAAGAGGCCGCGAGACAGGCGGCGGCCCAGCAGGCGGCGGCAGCGCGTTCTTCGCGCGGCTCTTCTTCCAGATCCAAAACGCCGTCCGTATATGAAACAGGCCGCCAGAAGTTTGACGACTGTGACGGAAGCGGGCATGGCTACTATGAGGTTACTTATTCGGACGGAAGCGTAAAATATGAGGAATACTGATACAGCGGACTGTTCCGTGTATGTCTTTCTCTGAAAATTCAGCGTGTCATGCATCAGACATGCGGACGGCGCAATATACTGATACGGGAAAGAGCCGCAGATATTTAACAACCTGAAAGAACTGATACAAAAGCCGGGTGGTGACGAACCTTCCCGGCTTTTGTGTTTATGCGCAGGCCCAGGAATGGAAACCAGCTGCTGACGCAGCACCTGGGCCGCGCAGGCGGGCAGGAGGAAAAGCCGCCTCCTGCCCGATCGCAGGAAACGCGGCGATTTCGGAGGTGATATTTTGGAGAGAGTAAGGGCAATACTGCGGGCGGATGAAGCACACAGGGCAGGAATTACGGGAAGGGGAATTACGGCGGCGGTGCTTGATACGGGGATCTGCGCCCACCCGGATTTTGACGACAGGATTGTCTGTTTTTATGATTTTACAGGCCGGTCCCCGCGGCTTTATGACGACGCGTCCCATGGGACGCACGTATCCGGAATCCTCGGAGGAAACGGGTGCGCCTCAGGCGGAAAATACCGCGGAATCGCGCCGGAGTGCCGGCTGGTTCATCTGAAAGTGCTTGACCGGTTCGGCCAGGGCCGTATGAAAGATCTCCGGGAGGGAATCGAATGGGTGATCGAAAATAAAGAACGGTATCAGATCCGGATTATGAACATATCGGCGGGAGCTTCCCGGGAAGACAGCGAATCGGAGCAGCTGCTTCAGGCGGTAGAAAGCGCTTGGGACGCGGGCATTGTCGTGGTCGTGGCGGCGGGGAATATGGGACCGGAGCCGATGACGGTCACAATTCCGGGAAACAGCCGCAAAGTCATCACAGTCGGGGCTTCCGATGAGTTCCGGATACATCCGGCGCACCGGAACGCCAGCTATTCGGGCCGGGGACCGACAAAGGAGTGTATCTGCAAGCCGGAACTGGCGGCGCCGGGAACCGGGATCGTTTCCTGCAGCGCGAACTGGCGGATCGGGAGATATTATCAGGCAAAAAGCGGGACTTCGATGGCCGCCCCCGCAATTTCCGGATGCGTGGCTCTGCTGCTTTCGCGCGAGCCGTACCTGTCGAACGTAGAAGTAAAAATGCGGCTGAAAAACGCGGCCGAGGACGCGGGTCTTCCGTTTAACCGGCAGGGATGGGGGATTCCCAATATGAAAAAACTGCTTAATATACAATAATTGAAATATAAAGCTTGTATATTTGGAGAAATTATAGTAAAATCTCATTGAGATGATTTTTTAAGACGGCATATTTGCCAGATGAAACGGGACAATAACACACAGATACAGCAAAATATACAAAATGGAGGATGAGAGATGGCAAAATATATTATGGCGCTTGACGCAGGCACAACAAGCAACCGCTGCATTCTGTTTGACAAAGAAGGGCATATCTGCAGTGTCGCACAGAAGGAGTTCACACAGTATTTCCCGAAGCCGGGCTGGGTAGAGCATGACGCGGATGAGATCTGGTCCACGCAGCTTGGCGTCGCTGTGGAGGCGATGTCCAAGATCGGTGCGTCGGCGTCCGATATCGCGGCGATCGGAATCACAAACCAGAGAGAGACGGCGATCGTCTGGGACAAAGAGACAGGGGTTCCGGTGTATCACGCGATCGTCTGGCAGTGCCGCCGGACCTCGGAGTACTGCGATATGCTGAAAGAAAAGGGACTGACCGAAAAATTCAGAAAAAAGACGGGACTTGTGATCGACGCTTACTTTTCGGCGACGAAGATCCGCTGGATTCTGGAACATGTCGAGGGCGCGAGGGAAAAAGCGGAACAGGGGAGGCTGTTATTCGGAACCGTCGAGACATGGCTGATCTGGAAACTGACAAAAGGCGCGGTCCATGTGACGGATTACTCCAACGCTTCCCGGACGATGCTTTTTAATATTAATACGCTCTCCTGGGATGAGGAAATTCTGCAGGAGCTTGAAATTCCCGCCTCGATGCTTCCGAAAGTGGCGGATTCAAGCTGTATTTACGGCGTGACGGATCCCGGCTTCCTCGGCGGCGAGATTCCGATTGCCGGAGCGGCCGGCGACCAGCAGGCGGCGCTTTTCGGACAGACCTGTTTTGAGGCCGGCGAGGTGAAAAACACATACGGGACGGGAGGATTCCTTCTGATGAATACCGGGGAGAAACCCGTATATTCGGACAACGGCCTGGTAACGACGATTGCCTGGGGGATGAACGGCAGAGTTACCTACGCGCTTGAAGGTTCCATTTTTGTCGCGGGAGCCGCGATTCAGTGGCTGCGCGATGAGATGCATCTGATTGATTCGGCTCCGGATACCGAGTGGATTGCGGGCCGCGTGCCGGATACAAACGGCTGCTACGTCGTCCCGGCGTTTACGGGACTCGGGGCCCCGTACTGGGATCAGTACGCCCGCGGCTGTATTGTCGGCATTACGCGCGGCGTCAACAAATATCATATGGTACGCGCCACGCTGGAATCCCTCGCTTATCAGACATACGATGTGATCAAGGCGATGGAAGCGGATGCCGGCATCACGCTGGCCGGACTTAAAGTTGACGGCGGCGCGAGCGCGAATAATTTTCTGATGCAGTATCAGTCCGATGTGATCCAGGAGAAGGTGCTTCGTCCCGCCTGTATTGAGACGACGGCGATGGGCGCGGCGTATCTGGCCGGACTTGCGGTCGGTTACTGGAAGTCGGTCGGAGAGGTCTGCAGCAACTGGAAGGTAGACAGGGTATTCTCGCCGCAGCTTTCGCGCGAGGTCCGTGACGAGAGAATCAGGGGGTGGAAGAAAGCGGTCCGCTATTCCTTTGGATGGGCCCGCGAAGAATAAAGCGGTCTCCGGAATCCCGGAGTCTGATACAAAGCCTGACAGGAACGATGTTTTAGTTTGACGAATTCCATCGGTGATGATAGAATAAGCAGGATGCCGCTGCTTTCCGGCAGGAGCAGGCGGCGGCAGAACTGCACGGCATTGCTCTTTGTTCCGGCGTGTTCCGGGCGGAACAAAGAAAATGTGAGGAGAACTGTCGTGATGGATGGAAGGAGTACAGGCTATTATGGAAAAAATCAAAATGGTGACACCGATCGTTGAGATGAATGGAGATGAGATGGCTCGGATTCTCTGGGGAATGATCAAGGATGAGCTGATTCATCCTTATGTTGAACTGAAAAGCGAGTATTTTGATCTGGGGCTTGCGAACAGAGACGCGACTGGTGATCAGGTAACGGTGGATGCCGCGAATGCGACAAAAAAATACGGAGTAGCTGTGAAATGCGCTACAATTACACCGAATGCCGCGCGCATGAAAGAATATAACCTGAAGGAGATGTGGAAAAGCCCGAACGGCACGATCCGCGCCATCCTTGACGGAACGGTATTCCGCGCTCCGGTGCTCGTGAAAGGGATCGAGCCGTATGTCAGGAGCTGGAAAAAGCCGATCACGATCGCGCGCCACGCTTACGGGGACGTCTACAAAAGCGTGGAAATGGATATCCCGGGACCGGGAAAGGCAGAGCTGAAATTTATCGGAGAAGACGGCACCGAGATGTGTGAGACAGTTTTTGAATTTAAGGGCCCGGGCGTGCTGCAGGGGATGCACAATCTGGATAAATCTATCACCAGCTTTGCGGTGAGCTGTTTCAACTATGCGCTTGATACCAGGCAGAATCTCTGGTTTGCCGCGAAAGATACGATCTCAAAAAAATATGATCATACGTTCAAGGACATTTTTGATGAGATTTTCAGCACGCGGTACAAAGATAAATTTGAAAAGGCAGGAATTACTTATTTCTATACGCTGATCGATGATGCTGTCGCGCGCGCCATGAAGTCGGAGGGCGGCTTTATCTGGGCCTGCAAGAATTATGACGGCGATGTGATGAGCGATATGGTCTCATCCGCGTTCGGCTCTCTCGCGATGATGACCTCCGTGCTGGTTTCCCCGGACGGGAATTACGAGTATGAAGCGGCGCACGGCACAGTGCAGCGTCATTATTACAAATATCTGAAAGGCGAAGAGACATCGACAAACTCCGTGGCTACCATACTTGCCTGGACGGGTGCTCTCAGAAAAAGAGGGGAACTTGACGGGAATGAAGATCTCCGGAAGTTTGCGGACCGGCTGGAGCAGGCAGTGTTCCGCACGATCGAATCCGGCAGTATGACGAAAGATCTTGCGATGATCACCACGCTTGAAAATGTCCGGACACTCTCGAGCGGTGAATTTATCAAAGCCGTCCGCTCTTCCTATGAGGAACTTCTCCGTTCGGAAAGCTGAGACTGCCGCGCTTCGCAGGGAACAGCGGCGCGCAAAACGGAAATAATTAAGAAAATTTCATTTAACAGTGAAAACTGGTTGCGAAAACGGATATACTAGGGTATAATTAAAAATATTCCTGGGGTGTGCGATCCCCCCATAATTTTGAACCTACATTTTTGTTTATGGGAATCCTAATATCGCGCAGCGTATGTCATGCCTCCGTTTGCAGTGGAAGACAAAAGCTGTGGCTGCGGACACCCACCTAGCTCTGCTAGGACTCAAAATATGGGGAACGGCACTCTGGGAATTTTGTTTTGTCAAAAGTGCCTCAGAAAAAAGTCGAAAAAAGTTAAAAAAAGGTGTTGACAAAAACAGGATAAAGTGTTAGTATAGCAACCGTCGCTGATGCCAAGCGGTGCGGACACC
>CANRGB010000049.1 GCA_947630005.1 uncultured Lachnospiraceae bacterium | reverse complement strand
AAAAGAGAAACCGTATGGATGGAGTTAAATCCTTTTTTTGACTTTCCGTTTGGCGGGTGGAAAGAGGAAGGGTCTTTGGGATTACGGGCGATATTAAATTCACTGCCATCGGCGGCGATAAGGGAATATTTCCCGACAAGGCCCCTGCGTGGGAAGCGGAGATTGAACTGTTTAAGGAGATACCGGAAAGCCTCGGGGAGAAGCTTTGCCCTCTGCTGGATGAAAGCAGAGGCGGAAGGGGCCTCATCAGGATTAAAATAAAAATATTTCAGCAGTTCATGGCTGATGCATCCGCTTTCCATACAAAGACAGAAACGGATCATTTGTATGAATCCGATCTTACGGTTACGGGTGAAATCCTTTTCGGGATTCTTAACAAATGAAGCCGTACTGCCGGCCATGGCGTCCACGATCGTCCAGAGAGCGGACTTGACTTTTTGTGGGAATGACATAGATATACCTCCTTTGAAACCGGGTTAAGATAATGATTTGCCCGATTTCAGGGAATTTGTCAATCCCTGAGAGAAACTTTGCTGCCAGTTTCAGGTTCTGAGCCGGATCATTGGCTGGGTTTATCCTGGCTGGCTAAACTAAATGACATTGTGTGTGAACTGTAACTAAAATGCAACTCAAAAATGTAAGCCTTGACTTTTTGGAATTATATGATATAGTTAGGAAGTATAATTTTCAGATGCGTTGATGAAGACAATGTTCAGGGCTTTGGGTAGACGGGACTGCGGTCCTGTCGTCAGAGAGAAAACTCACCGGCTGAAAGGTTTTCCGAACAAAACTGTACAGATTCACTTCGGAGCATTCTGTGTGAAAGAAGCCGCCATATGGCTTTGAGTAGTGTGGAACGGTTCGCCCCGTTATCGGCAGAGAGAGCCATTGCTGCGGCGATGGAATTACGGGTGGTACCGCGGGGTTTTGCAGCTTCGTCCCTTTTTGGGGATGAAGCTGTATTTTTATATTAAAAAAGAGGTGCATGTATGGAGACGAAATTAAAAGCATTGCGGGAGCAGGTCGAAGCCGCGATCAGTTCCGTGCAGTCCAAAGAAGAACTGTCCGCCTTCTGGCAGCAGTTTTTGAGCAAAAAGGGCAGAATCCAGGATCTGATGAAGGTTCTCGGAACCGTGCCGAAGGAAGAGCGCCCGGCCATGGGAAAGCTGATCAATGAATTTAAGGAGCAGGTCAGCGCGCGCTATGAGGAAGCGGCGCAGAAACTCGAGGAACTGGAGCTGGAGGCGCTCAACCGGAGCGAGCAGGTGGATATCACGCTTCCGTCCAGGAAGAGGGCGCCCGGAGCGCTGCATCCGATCACCATCACGAAGAATCAGATGATCGACGTGTTTGCGGGCATGGGCTTTAAGATTTTTGAAGGTCCGGAGATCGAGGATGACGATCATAATTTTACCCGCCTGAATGTCGCGAAAAATCATCCGGCCCGCGATACGCAGGATACTTTTTATATTGCGGAGGATATTCTTCTGCGCACGCATACCAGTCCGGGACAGATCCGCGTGATGGACAGCGAAAAACCGCCGATCAAGGTTCTCGTGCCGGGACGCGTATTTCGTTCGGACAGCGACGCGACACATTCCCCGATGTTTCATCAGATGGAAGGACTCGTGGTTGACCGGAAGATCACGCTGTGCGACCTTCAGGGAATGCTGGACGAGTTCAGCCGGAAGATCTTCGGCGACAGTGTGAAGACCCGTCTGCGTCCCAGCTATTTCCCGTTCACGGAGCCGAGCGTGGAGGTGGACGTCAGCTGCTTCGAGTGCGGCGGCGCCGGCTGCAGCCTGTGCAAGGGGACCGGCTGGATTGAGGTTCTCGGCGGGGGCATCGTTCATCAGAAGGTTCTGGAGAACTGCGGAATCGATCCGAAGGAATATTCCGGTCTGGCGTTCGGCATCGGCATCGAACGGATCGCGATGCTGAAATATGGGATTAATAATATTGGTCTGCTTTATGAAAATGATCTGCGTTTCCTGAAGCAGTTTAAAGATTAAGGAGGAGACGGACATGAAAGTACCATTCAGCTGGCTGAAAGAGTTTGTCGATATCGATATAACTGCGCAGGAGCTTGAGGAAAAACTGTTTGGCTGCGGCTTTGAGGTGGAGGAACTGATTGATATCGGAAAAGATATTACCGGCGTTGTCGTAGGGCAGGTCGCCGCGTGCGAACCGATTCCGGATACGCATCTGAAGGTGTGTCAGGTGGATGCGGGGACCGGCGAACTGCTTCAGATCTGCTGCGGCGCGGACAATGTCCGTGCGGGAGGGAAGTTCCCTGTCGCGCTGGTGGGTGCAACCGTGGTAGAGACGGCCAAAGACCACAAGACAGTGATCGGCGTCGGCAAAATCAAAAAAGGAAAAATGCGCGGCTACGACAGCTGCGGCATGCTCTGTAGCGGTCTTGAGCTGGGATTAAATGAGGATCTGTATCCGGGCAGCGATTATTTTGGTCTGCTTGAACTGCCGGACGACGCTCCCGTCGGCGCCGACATCAAGCCGATCGTCGGCCTGGACGACTATATTTTTGATATTTCCATCACGGCGAACCGTCCGGACTGCCAGTCGGTTCTGGGAATCGCCCGTGAGGTTGCCGCCGCTCTGGGAAAACCGTACAGGCTTCCGGCGACGGATTACAAGCAGAGCGATTATGTTTTTAAAGATCTGGATATCACGGTGGAAGCGCCGGATCTCTGCCCCCGTTATCTGGGACATGCCGTTCACAACATCACGCCGGGCGAATCGCCCCACTGGATGCGCCGCAACCTCGCGCTCTGCGGCCAGCGCAGCATCAGCAATGTCGTTGATATCACAAACTACGTGATGCTGGAGATCGGGCAGCCGATGCACGCGTTCGATATGGATATGCTGGAAAGCCGCCGGATCATTGTCCGCCGCGCGAAAAACGGCGAGACAATCACGACGCTGGACGAGAAAGAATTTTCGCTGAACGATTCGAACCTGGTGATCTGCGACGGAAGCAAGCCGGTCGCTCTGGCCGGGATCATGGGCGGACTGAACAGCGAGATCACTGATAAGACCACGCAGCTTCTCTTCGAGTCCGCGAAGTTTACGCGGGATAATATCCGCAGGACGGCGCGCAGGCTCGGCCAGAACACGGACGCTTCCAGCCACTATGAAAAGGGAATTTCCGAATATACCTGTGAACTTGGCATGGCCCGTGCTCTGCATCTGATTCAGGAGCTGGGCTGCGGCGAGATCACGGCCAGTGAATTTGACTGCAGCGCGGGCGCGCCGCGGGAGGGGAAACAGTTTACCGCGACGTTCAGCGGCGTCAACCGGATTCTGGGAATCGACGTTCCGAGGGAGACAGTGCTGGATATCCTGAAGCGGCTGGATTTCACTTTTACCGCGGAGGGCGATGTGATCAGCTTCACGGCTCCCAGGTATCGGGAGGATATTGAGATCGGCGAGCCGGATCTGGCCGAAGAGGTGATCCGCGAGTACGGCTACGAGCATATCGTTCCGACTTTCCTGTCCGCCGCGGCCGTGACCAACGGAGGTCTGAACGTGTCTCAGCAGCGCAGGGAAAAACTGAAGCGGACCATGTGCGCGCAGGGGTATTACGAGGTTTCCACGCTGGCCTTTTATTCGGACGCGAGTCTGGACGCCCTGCATCTGGCGGCGGACGCGCCGGAACGCAATGCGGTTCATCTGCTCAATCCGATCACCGCGAACCTGACTACCATGCGCACGCTGCTGGCTCCGTCCCTGCTGACGACCGTGGTGGAAAATCTCAAGCGCGGCAACAGCGAAGGACGCATTTTTGAACTGGGCAATATTTATGTGCCGAAGCAGCTGCCGGTCACCGAGCTTCCCGATGAGATCATGCATATGGGATTCGCGGCGTTCGGAAAGGATGAGGATTTCTTTACGGTCAAAGGCGCTGTGGAAGAGCTGGGAGAGGCGTTTGGCCTGACCTTTGATTTTGAACGGGCGGAGGACGTTTCGTATCTGCATCCGGGCATTGCGGCGTATATCCTGTGTCAGGGACAGCGCGTCGGCTGCTTTGGCAAGCTCGCGAATGCGATTACCCGCGAACTGGATCTGCCGAAGGACAGCAGGAAGAATCTGCAGATTTATCTCGGCGAGCTGGACTACGCCCGGATGGAAACGCTGATCCCGGATATCGTGCGGTATAAGCCGATTTCCGAGTTCGCGGAGGTTTCCCGCGATTTGTCGCTCGTCGTCGATGAGGAGGTTCCCTGCGGCGCGGTCGTCGCCGAGATCCGGAACGCCTGCAGACAGGCAGGACTTGTGGAACTGTTTGACGTTTACCGCGGCGATCAGATCGGCAAGGGCAAGAAGAGCATGTCCTTTAATATCTCTTTCGTCCCGACGGACCGGGAATTTGAACCGAAGGATATAGAGAGGTTTGTCAAGAAGATTCTGGGAAATCTGAAACACAAGCTGAATATTGAGATGCGTTAAGTTTCAGAATAAACAGGAAAAGATTTCAGAAATTAAAAAGGTGCTTATTGACATAAAATCATAAAAATGATATTCTGTCATTGGTTGCAATGGATTTTTCTTCGTCTGACAGCTTGATAATTTTAGAAGCATGAAGCTTCGCACAAAGCAAAGGAGGAAGAAAAATGGAGAGACACTTCGTTGGTTATGCAGAGGCATGGTTTATGGGACTCGATCCAGAAGCAACCGGAGAACAGTTATGCAAAGTGCGGAAAGCGCATCATCTGACTCAGCAGGCTTTGGCGGACTTGCTTACAGCAGGCGGCCATCCAGTGACCAAGAATGCCATAAGCACCTGGGAGAGAGGTATAAGAACGTTGACCCTGACACATGCGGTGGCCCTGGTACAGGTGTATGAATGCAG
Organism: uncultured Lachnospiraceae bacterium; assembly: GCA_947630005.1. Lineage (GTDB taxonomy): Bacteria > Bacillota > Clostridia > Lachnospirales > Lachnospiraceae > Choladousia. The sequence goes on along the minus strand of CANRGB010000049.1, from coordinate 15,637 downwards.
GCTCGATGATCTGATCATAAGCTATCGCCGTTCGAGGGCGAGAGAGTATGAGTTAGCCATGGCACAGTAATCTGACAGTCTTGCGGCGCATCTTGTGCGGCTGTTTTTCTGAGGAGCTGGTTCTGACTTGTCGGCACCCTTTGGGCAAAGGCGGGAGGAATCAGCTCATTTTCGTTCAGGCATAAGATTTTCTTGACAAAAAAGCATGAGAATATTATTATAATGACAGTTGCGATGCATTTTCCTTCGTCTGACGGCTTGATAATTTTAGAAGCGTAAAGCTTCGTATAAAAGCATAAGGGGGAAGAGAAAATGAATGAACGTATTTACCTTAAGGGAATCGGCCGCATCGCAACCGGAGAACTGTTACGTACGAACCGCCTAAAGCGTCACCTGACCCGGGAGAATCTCTCGGAGGCGATCGATGAAGCGGGAGCGGATTCGGCGTCTGCGAATGCCATCGGAAACTGGGAGGCGGGCAGGAGCATACCGACCCTGTCTCATCTGGTGTTTCTGTCGGAATTTTACAGATGTTCTCTTGACGAACTGCTGGTTCTGGATGAGCCGTCCTCCGTGGACGGAGCATAGAGGGGCCAGCAGGTCCCTTTAAACAGTGTTATTTTTTGGAGACGAATATGCGGATGCGCAGGTTCGTCTTTTTTTTGTGTCACAGGAAATTTCGTCCTGTGACACAAAAAGCCTCCGGCAGGATGCGCACGAGCGCGTGCGTGGAAAATGCTGCTTTCGCAGCCGCGCTCGGCGCGAGAATGTGCCTTTGGCCCGTTCTTTTTATGTTACAGGAAATTTCGTCCTGTGACACAAAAGACGCTCTGCGGGGTGCTGCGCGCCAGCAACGAGCATTTACGTTTGTAATCCTCCAGTTGCTTGTGACTCTGGTCCTCTGCTGTTACAATCGGAAACATAAGGAGGGAGATTTGTATGCAGGTGATTAAAAAGAGCAGTTCCGGAATGCAGAGTCTGTCACTGGAAAGCGTTCTGCTGTCCCAGAGAAAAATTTTTCTGAACGGTATGATCACAATGGATTCGGTAAACACGATCATTCAGCAGCTGCTGTTTCTTGAAAGCGAAGACGAAAGCGCTGCGATCCGCATTTATATCAATTCACCCGGCGGGGAGGTCGACGCGGGACTTCTGCTGTATGACCAGTTAAAAGGCATGAATGGAATCCCCATCAAAATGTACTGCGAATGTGCTTATTCCATGGCCGCGATTCTTCTGGCGGGCGGACAGAAAGGAAACAGACTGATCCTTCCGCACTCCAAAGTGATGGTGCATGAACCGCTGATCAACGGCGGCATCGGAGGCAGCGCGACCTCGATCCAGCAGACGGCGGAATCTATCATGGAGACAAAGCAGATTCTGGCGGAGCTGCTCGCGCAGGACACCGGGCGGTCGCTCAGGGAAATTGAAAGCGCTCTTTCGCATGATACTTATATGAATGCCAGGGAGGCCGTGGAATTCGGCGTCTGCGACAAGATTGTAAAACGGATTTAGGAGGAGGACAGGCCCATGAAAAGAGATCCGATCGTTCTGGGACACAGTTACATACTGTCCGGAGAGGACATCGGCGTCACGCGCCCGAACGCGAACGCGCTGATCGTAGGAACTACCGGATGCGGAAAAAGCACCAGCGTCATTCTGCCGACGATGGGAAGGCTCAGGAACAGCAATCCTGTGCTTTCCTACGCGAAAGAAGCGGATGCGTACGCGATGGCGCGTTATCTTAAAAGTAAGGGCTACAGGGTAAGGATTCTGAACATCGCGCGTCCGGATAAAAGCACAGTTTCGTTTGACCCGACTCTGTCGGTGGAATCCTATGAGGATATCGACGCGCTTTCCGCCTCGATTGTAAACGCGACGATCAAGAAGTCGGTTGACGATTACTGGAACGCGAAAGCAAGGCCGCTGCTGAGCAGTCTTATCGCGGGAACGTTCATGGCGGCCGGAGAAAATCAAATGCCGGGCATGGCAGATGTGCTGGAGCTGTTTGACCGGCTGGTTCCCTGCGAGAACGGCTATTCTGTTTCTACCCAGCTGGACTCCTTTTTTGAGCGGATGGGGGAAATGTCGCCCGGCTGTTATGCGGTGCGGGAGTATAACGCATGGCACTCGCTTCCGTACAGGACGGCGTCGTGCGTACGAGATACGCTTGCGGCCGCTCTGAGTATGGTGTTTCCGGAGGCAATCCGCAGAATGATGCAGGAGAAGCCCCAGCTGGATATAGAGCGGTTCGCGTCAAACAAGGAAGCGGTGATCGTGATAACCAGCGCGGTGGATCCGTCCCAGCAGTACTACGCGAATCTCTTCTACCGCGATATGATCCGCCAGCTGTTAAGGCTGTCCGTGAACTGCCCCAACGGGGAGCTTCCAAGGGAGATCCGGTTTGTTTTTGACGATTTTGCCTGTACTTGTCCCATAGAAGGATTTGAAAATGATATCAGCCTGTTCCGAAGCGCCGGCATATCCGCGATCATGCTTCTGCAGTCTGAATCCCAGCTTGAGAAAGTGTACACTCCGGAAGGGGCGGCGATCATCCGTCAGAACTGCGCGGTATACGCATATTTTCCGGGCGGATTCGACGACCGTTCCTGCGAGATCGTCTCCAAACGTATGAATATGCCGTATGAAGATATCCTTTACGCGCCGCTGGGAAAAGTGTTCATTATGCAGTCCGGGCGGAAACCGGTTCATATTCCGAGATATGATACGCTGAACAGCAGCGAGTACGCCGAGTATCTGAATGTGGCCAGGAACTTTGACAGAAAAAGAACGGACCGGATTTAAGAGACAGGATCTCTGACCGGCGAAGAGAAAAGGAAAACAGTTATGGCGGGGAGCACTCCCGCGCGGGGCTTCCCGGAAAATTCTGCCGCACTCAGGGATAACGCGCGGGCCCCCCGACGGCCGGAGGCATCGGAGACAGTGCCTCCCCGAACGGCCGCGGCCCGGTGAAGGAGGAATAAAGAGGATGATAGCAGAGATGAGACATGAAAGATTTGTGGAGGAACTTCAGGCCCCGATGAGGAAAGCGGAAGAGAAGCGGCGGATTGAAAAAGAAAAAAGGAGAGCTGAGCGCGCGGCGAGAGCAGAGCTTCTGAAGAAAAGAGAAAAAGAAATCAGTCCGGAAACAGATGCACTGATAAAGGAGCTGGAAGAGCTCTTTGACGAGGCGTTTGGCGATCCCGAAGAGGAAAATGAATAAGGCGCTGTTTTATCTGGTGCAGGCATCAACTGAGGAAGCATGCGGAGAGAAAAACAGACAGATCAGTTAATATCGATTCACCCATTCAGGTGAAAACTCCCGGCCGGCGAATGACGGCCGGGGTCACAATAAAACAGAAAACGGAGGATGCCTGAAAACAACAGGCAGAGCAGACATGATAAATACAAAAATCTGGGAAGCGGCTTTGGACCGTCTTCATGTTAAGTATCGAATGAATTCAATGACAGACGGCAGGCTCTTTTTCTGCCGGTTCCCGAATGAACTTTCCTTTGACCTGCAGGTCAGGCAGGACGGAAGCTTCCGGCTATGGAGGTTTATCCGCTCCGATATGCCAAAGGAACGAAAAGGAATGAGCCTGACCTGCCGCAGCTCAAAAGGACTGGGAGCGGTGATCGGCCTTGAAGTGACAGACGAGCTTGATCTGAACTGTTACGTAGAACAGACGATCGATACGTCCTGCTGGGAAAATGCGGAGAGCCTTATTGAAAAATATCTGTCGGGTTTTTCTCATTTGATCGCCCGCCTGGATCTTAAATGCAGAAAACAGAAATTTTTGTGGTCGTAGGATTGTACTGGATGCACGGAGAAACGGTGTTTCTTTTTCTTTCTGTAACAGTGGCCTGGCTGTACTGGCAGCCTCTGAAAAAGTGCTGCTGTGACGGAAGATGGACGGAAGTGCTGTTTAATCTGATTCCGATGGAAATGCCGCTGCTGCTGATTTTTGCACAGTGGCATTTTGTCTTATTTGCCGGAGATCTGCTCCTTCTGGCGCTGGCGGAGCTGGCGCTTCTGATAATTCTGAAAAAGGATGAGCGAAAATACCGGAGTACAAAAAGACGGCGCCGTATGTACAAAGACGCGTTTAAAAGAGGTTCGGTTCTGATGGCGTTTCTTGTTACGGCGGTTCCCTGCTTTTTGTCGCTTTTTGTCTATAAACTGCGCGGCCCGGAATACCGCGCGGAGGATGACCTGGCAAAACTGATCTTTTCAGAAGAAGCCTCTGACGATGAGGCAGCCGAGGCCGTGGATATATATCAGGAAAATATAGAGCTGCTTTCCTGTTTTGAAGAGCAGAGATGGGAAAATTTCGACAAGAACGAGAAGATCACGATCGTGCAGAAACTCGCTGACTTTGAAGCGGACTGTCTCGGCGTTCCGTCCGTGCCCGTTTCTTCCTGCATGCTGGACGTGGGCACATTAGGGAGTTATAGCAGCGAGACGAAGGAGATAAAGATCAGTCTGCCGTACATGGCGGAGTCGTCCGCAGAAGAATGTATCCAGACAATCTGTCATGAGGTGTTTCATCGGGCGCAGGACTATCTCGTGGAGAATCTGGACTGGGAAAACGAAGTGCTGCAGAGCGCGTATTTTGATGAGCTTCGGTCCTGGAAAGAAAACCAGGAAAATTATAAAGATGTCTGGACGGCCGGATTTGACGCGTACGAAAATCAGCCGCTGGAAGCGAGCGCCCGCGATTACGCCGCAAAGGAGACTGACATGATCCTGTCGTACATAGGAGAACAGCCGGATGATGATACTGCTGAGACAAGGGGAAAAGAACCGCGGCAGGAAATGACAGAAGATTGAAGACGCCGGATCTTTATGTTATACTTTTTTGGAGAAATCCGTGGCATCATGGGGACAAAATACCTTGACCCCAGCGGCATCATAGAATGATCACGGATTTACAGGCTGAAATAAAGTACAAAACAAACAGGAGGAAGCGCCAATTATGATACTGACAGGAAGAGAGATACTAAAACGACGGGATACGGACATTTTTATCGACCCGTTTGATTCGGGGAGGGTCAACCCGAACAGCTATAATCTTTCGCTGGCGGATGAGCTGATGGTCTATACGGAGGATGTGCTTGACCCTCAGAAGGAGAACCGGACGGAGACGATCCACATTCCGAAGGAAGGATATGTGCTGGAACCGGGAAAGGTATATCTCGCCAGGACCCTTGAGTATACGAAAACCTATAATCTTGTGCCGATGATAATAGGGAGGTCGTCCCTTGGCAGACTGGGACTGGCCGTCCATGTCACCTCCGGTTTTGGCGACGTGGGATTCTGCGGATACTGGACGCTGCAGCTGACCTGCGTGCAGAGGGTGAAAATTTATCCCGGCATGAAGATCTGCCAGATCTTTTATCACACGATATGCGGGGAGGTACTGGAATACAGCAGCGATAAGTATCAGAACAGCGACAGGATCATGGCCTCAAAAATATTTCAGGAATTTGAGTAAGAATTTCGGACCGTTTTCCTCATACGGCCCGGTTCTTCGCAAAGCGCGCTGTGTTCACGGACCGGAGGGAACAGTAATCGTGTGCTTTTTTGATTCAGGTATCATAACAGTTCAGGGACGGAGGGATTGCCATGGAAGGAAAGAGCAAAATGTTTGATACGCACGCGCATTATGATCACGAATTGTTTGGCGGAAAAGGCCCGGAACTGCTGCGGGAACTGCTGGACCGAAATGTTCTGTGCGGCGCGGTGATTCCGGCGATCACATACGAGTCGAACTTTAACAGAATCCGGTTCCCGAAGGAGGATTTTCCCTCCGTATATTTTGCGGCGGGCCTGCATCCGAAATGCGCGGTGAACGAGGCGGTCTGGAAGAAGGACAGACTGGAGCAGTTCCTTTCTCTGGCTGAGGATGAGAGGACTGTCGCTTTGAAGACAGGACTGGATTTCTGTAAGAAAAAATTAACGGACGCGCAGAAGGAGCATCAGAAGTTTTTCCTGAAACAGATGATCGGGACAGCGAATCATTATAAGCTTCCGCTCGTCTTTCATGTGCGGGATGCCGCCGGGGAGTTTACGGAGTTCCTGAAAGAAAATCCGCCGGAAACAGAGGCCGTCGTTCACTGTTTTACCGGCGGACCGGAAACCGCCCGGGCGATGATGGACGTCGGCGTTACCCGCTTCGGGATCGGGGGAATGCTCACGCGGGACGAAATGGAGCCCCTCAGGGACTGCGTGAAGGAGCTGCCTCTGTCGAGGATCCTTCTTGAGACGGACGCCCCGTTCGTTAGACCGAAGGGATATGAGGGAGAGCTCAACACCTCGGAAACGCTGCCCCGGATTGCCGGACTTATCGCGGAGCTGAAAGGGATCTCCGCGGAGGATGTGGTGCGCGCGGCGTATGAGAACGCGGCTGAATTTTACCGGCTGTGACGGAGGACGCAGGGGAAAGCGCCCGCCCGGATTTTGATGTCTGCTGCGCTTAAAATCGAGCCTTTTGCGCTGTTTCATATACGGCAGAGAAAGAGGAGGGAATCCGTGTGAAAGACCGTCAGTATCTGAAAAAAGCGGTTCTCCTTTGCGGCGGGAGAGATGGTACCGCTTTCAGAGGAACATTTTCCATAACAAAGAAACTGAGTGAGGACGCCTTGTCCATAAATTATGAGGCTTATCACAAAAACAGCGGCAAAGGAATCCTGAAAGAATTTTATCCTCAGGACGCGGACGCTTTGGAGAGAAACAGGGAAGGACAGTTAATTCATTCGCCGGATGCGCATGAGAGATTCCTGAAGGCCGAAAAAGAATATGCCAGGCCGTATGAAACGCTGACGGATGCGAAGCGGAACAGTGAGAATCAGGATTTGTCTGCGTTTATTCCGGCATTTGAGATTTATCACGGGTGCGATGAAAAAGGGGATATAACCGGCACGACGTACATCTGGATGCCGGAACCCAAATTAGAGACATTTGATAAGATCTGCGATGAGATCCATAAACATCCGTACAGTAATCCGGAGCATAAGCTGGTCACCGTGCTGTCCACGATTGACTCACTTACAAAATGTATCGGTGCTCTGCATCGTGCCGGTATGATTCACCGGGACATTAAACCGTCTGCTTTTGGCTTTGTCAGGCGCGGAAACGGAACGCTGACGCAGACTTTGTCAATGTCTGATATAAATTCCGTCTGTTTTGCTGACGGAAAAATCAGCGGCGCAGCCGGGACAGAAGGGTATCTTGAGCCGGAGGCAGGATACGAGCCGGCAAATAATCAAACTGACATATACTCCATTGGCGCTGCGCTCTTTCACGCCGTTATTGTTACTGATGAAGCGAAAGCCGGAGGATATTTTTACAATCGCAGGTATTACGCAAGGCTTCATGAGATGGTGGATGAATCCAGGCTGATCCGGGCATCTGAAGCAAACTCTCATCCAAGGCTGAGGAATATTCTTGCCGAAATTCTCAGGAAATGTCTGTGCGAGAGGACACGCAGGTATAAGAACTGCGAAGAATTAATCGAAGACCTGGAGACTGCCCTGTACTACGCTCTGCCTTCTGATATCGCGCGAAAGAGCCGCTCCGGAAAGCGGTGGGTTCTGGCGGATGCCGAGAAATCCCTGGATGCCAATAAGGAGAAAAATTCATTCCTGGCAATCCAGTATCATTTATATGAGCATCCGCTGTATCAATGCAGTTCTGACGGGGAAGGGACGATTCATGTTCTTGTAATCGGTTTTGGAAATTATGGGCAGAAGTTTTTAGACGCCTGCCTTCAGAACGGACAGATCCGCAATAAGAAGCTGCAGGTTACGGTCGTGTCGGATGATCCGACCGATAAGGGAATTTATCTGTCTGAAAGACCGGAACTGGTAGATTTTTTCAACATTGACGGTTCTTTGGAAGGAAGCGGAGATACCTACGGGGATATCACATTTGAAATAACAAAGCTGGAGCGGGGAAACAGGGCTGCCAATTCGGATATTCTGCAGAACATCATGTACGAACATTACGGCAGCAAGCGTCCGCACTATGTTTTTATCGCTCTCGGAGAAGATTCCCTGAATCTGGCCGCCGCGAGCGCCTGCAGAACAGCGGCCGAAGCTTTTGGAATGGACTGCGTCGTAAGCTATGTCCGTGAGGACAGCCGGGCTTTGGGCGATACTGCGCCCGCTTTCTGCCCGCTGTATGTAAACCAGGACATAAAAGAATCTGCCGTTTATCCGGAAATTGAGAGAATGGCCTTTAATACGCATCTGATATGGGAAAAGAATCTTAATATTGATTATGGAGCGATCAGGGCAGATTTCAGAAAAACTTATAATCACGATTCCTGCGTTTCCAGTGTTCTTGCCCTGAAATATAAGCTTTACAGCATGGGAATTGATTTGAAAGAAACCGGTTTCAGCGAGGCAGCCCGTCAGTACGAAGAGATTATTGAAGATGAGCGCAGCAGCGGAATCAGAGATGAACTGATCTGGATTGAGCATCGCAGATGGGTTACAGAAAAACTATGCCTTGGCTGGCGGCGGATTGAAAATCTCGAAGACTGTGCCGGCGGCGCAACAAAAGATGAGAGACATAAAAAACATGTCTGCCTTGTAAAAAGCAGGCCAGGTCAGAAACTTGCCGCAGAATACTGGACAAATGACAGTCACGATAAATGGGACAGAGCATCGGATAGTGATCTGAGTCAGTTAGATGAACTGGACCGGATGTCCGTGGAACTGCACCGTATGTTCGCCCAAAAGGCGAAAGCTGTGAGAGGGCAGAACCTGCTGTCGGGAAACCAGATGGCAGGCATCAGAGGACTTATCGAAGGTAATAAAAGGACTGTTGTGGCTTTTCAGGAGTGGTTTACCTGCCTGAAAGATATTTGGAATGGGGATACAGGGAAAGTGCGGCTCTGCAAAGGGCTGAGATCTTCTTTTCTGAGCGCGGCGGATGCTGCTCTTTCGAATGAGCGGAAAAAATCGGTCCGTGAGCAGGTTGGGGCGTTTGAAGCAGTGTTTAATCCTGTTTCTGCAAGCATGGAATACCGCGACTGGAAGCAGGATGACGCAGCGTTTGTTGACAACATCCCCTTTGTACTCACTTATACAGAAAACGCATATATGGTCATTCCGTTTGTGACAGGCGGCAATACCGATGTATTTGGGAACGTTGCGTCCTCCACCGTGGTTAACCCCGCGAAGATTATTTATCTGTATCTGATTGAGGAAAAGCATGACATGAAGGAACTGCAGAAATCTGTTTCATACGTTGCTGAATATATGCGCAGGAAGCATTTCAAGGCTGCCGTTGAGTTTGTTCTGATATATAACGGAACCATGATGCCCCCCGCAGATGAAAAATTTGAAAAAGAACTCATAAGAATGGGCGGCGGACGAATCAAGCAGGTTAAACGCATTATGACGAACGGGACGGAGACGGTCTCAGAAGAACTGAAAGAATATCTGAAACGGCGTTCTGCGGATAAACGTTTTTTTGCGGCAGAGAAGAATAGGACGGGGCTTTCTTGTATGCTGCAGGGAGCAGGATTTTATAATTCATTTGCCAGTTATCAGTTTGATTCAAAACGCATGAAATTTAATGCGGTGACCGGCTGCGATATGCTGAATTATATTAAGAAAAAGCCGTATATAACGGTGACGGATATGATTTCCTTTCGTCTGTCTTCGAGTGAAAGCAGCAATCAGCCCGAGTTTTTTGCCGATTACAAGGAGCTTTGGGAAAAATACAGTGAAAAAAGCGCGGTGTGGAAACTGCTCTGTGATATCCTGGGAAAATATGCCGCGAAAAATGATATTATGGAATCGTTTAAAAAGAAGGCGCCGCACAATAAAAGCGAAGAATCACAGGAATACCGCTATATTATTCCGTCTGTCTGCAGCAGGAGCGCGGAAAAAATAATCCGTTTTTTGAAGGAACAGGGTGTTCTGGAACCGGAAAGCCGGATAAACGGCTATACTACGGATTCCTGTGAGGTAATAATTGCTGACCGTTTCGGTTATCGGGATAAATATGACAGACTGTTTTCAAATGTATATGCCCTGATGGCGCCGGATGCGGTTACGCTTTATCTGGACACAAAGAGCCGTAAAATCAATGTAATGTTTGACAACCTTGTGGTTACAGGGGTTCAGATTTCCGAAAACAGGATTGAGGAATTCAGCAGCCTTATGGAGTACTTCAGAGAAAAAGGATACGTGATTAACTTTACTGTCAGTGCGGACGGAAAAATGAGTTTTACCTATGCGACCAGACAGATCAAAGAACTGCTCACCACGGCAGGAAAGATGCTTGAGGTATACACCTACCATAAGGTCAAGGAACTTGGAAGCTTTGACGACGTAGTGAGCAGCTTTGAAATCGACTGGGAAGGCACGGATGTAAAGAGCGAATTTGACTGTATATTAACAAAGGGATTCCGCACTCTGTTTGTCGAGTGCAAGGCACGCCCCGATATTGAGCAGGAATTCTATTTTAGGCTGGCAAGGCTGGAACAGCAGTTTGGCATAAATGCCACGGCTGTTCTGGTTGCTGACACACAGGAGAAGAGCTTCTGCGGGAGCGCCTCCGTCAATGCCATGCAGCGCAGGCGCGGCAGCATGATGGATGTGGTGACCATATGGAAGCCGGAGGAAATTGATGATATCGGCCATACACTGCTGAAAATAATCGATGGAGATTATGAGGAGGAAAAGGAATAAATATATGAAAAAGAACAAAGGGGGAAAACGACGTGTTTATTAATTTTTCAAACCATAGATACGAATCCTGGGGAGAAAAACAGAAGAAGGCAGCCGCTGTATGGGGGGAAGCCAGGGATCTGCCGTTTCCGTATATTTCTCCGGAGGCCGATGAAAGACAGATTCAGGAGCTTGCGGATCAGTCAGTGAAGAATATGCTGGAACTGAAGCCGGATGCCGTCATGTGCCAGGGCGAGTTCACGTTGTCCTACGCTGTTATAAAGCGGCTGAAAGAGTGCGGAATTACGGTTGTTTCCGCCTGCAGTGAGAGACGTGTGACAGAGGAACTGCTCGAAGACGGAAGCAGCCGCAAAATATCACAGTATCAGTTTGTGAGATTTCGCGAATATTGACCTGGATGCGGGTGACAATTCAGGAGGAGAAAGAGTATGGACGAGATAAAGGAACGGCTGAATATTCTGTACATAAAGCTGAAATTCTGTCTTGTTTTTCCGGAAGACGCGGTGCTGCCGCGTCAGAAGGTTTCGGCGTTTCGCGGCGGGATGGGGGAAATGCTGCTCCGGCAGAACTGTATCAGCGGCCGCAACTGTGCAGCCTGCAGATTTGAGGAGGCCTGTATCGTGCGTTCTGTCATGTATACACGCATGAAAAAAAAGCCGCCCTTTATGACGGGGGACGACAGCATCGGATATCTTCTGGAATGTGAGGACTACAGGACAGAATTTCGGGCCGGCGATCAGACGCATTTCTTTCTGACGCTTTTCGGAAATAATCTTGTATATTTCAATCAGTATCTGCAGGCATTTTATCAGCTGGGAAACGCGGGAGTCGGGAAATATGCCGCAAAGTATCAGATTTTCGCGGTGACGACCGGCTCCGGCAAAGATGTGCTGCGGGGAAATAATGTATATATGGAGAATTACCGTCCGGAGACAGTGTACGATTATGTACAGAGAAGGATGGTAAAATTGGAGAAGGAAAAGTTCCATGGGGAAATAATATTTCTGACGCCTTTCTGTGTGAAATATCGGGGAGAATATCTGAACAGATTCTGTTCTGAGGCCATTTTTCAGGCGCTTTTTCGAAGAATTATGATGCTGGATTATTTTGAGAAGCGCTATCTGGAGCAGCCGGCGCTGACATGGTATCCGCAGATTCTGGAGCAGCGCTGCGAGATGAAAGCGACAAACCGATATTCTTCCACACAGGGTACGAAAGTTACGCTTCGGGGAATTGCCGGAGAGCTGCGCTTTGAGGAAATGCCGGAGAAGTACAGGGAGTATCTTCTGGCCGGAGAACTGCTGCATATCGGGAAGAACAGCAGCTTCGGGTTTGGAAAATACCGTGTCAGGTGAATATACGTTTTGTTCGGACAGTAATATGACAGAGTATTTTACTTTTGAAAAAAGGATTGCCGAAAGAAAGTTGAATGGATATGGAAGGAATGTTCTGGTGGATGATGAGACATCGATCGTAAAGCACTGGAGAGGAAGACAAAATGTGCGTGGCCTTCTGGGGCTGCATAAAAATGAGAGATGTATTTACAGCATTTTATGACGCTGGGGCTTGCAGACCGGATGGATGGGGACAACGTGGGAAATTTCCTTGAACTGTACCGAAGAGGAGAGAGCGGCACGCTCGGGGTCATAGAAAAAATAGACGAGTCTTTTTGCTTTCAGCGATATGAACATATTATGTAGATGGTGTCTGGCTTCTATGCCCGCGCTGCGGGCGGCGCCATGCATGAAAGCTCTCCGTCTTTGCATGGAGACGGACTTCTGCAAGGGAGGAATGCAGATGATTGACCGAATTGATTTTATGATGAGTTTGTCACAGCCGATTATCTTCTGGGGAGGAAAAACCAAAAGTGAGGTGCAGGAATTATTGGGAGATAAAGTGGCCCGAATGGTGGGATATGATCAGAGAAATCCTCATCACTGTTATGACTTGTTTATGCACTCGCTCCATACGGTGGAATTTCTGCCTCCCGAAAGTACAGTTCTTTTACGTACAGCCGCTTTTTTTCACGATATAGGAAAGCTGTCCACGGCGATGGAGAAGCAGGGAAGACTTGTGTTTTATGGTCATGCCAAAAGGTCTGCTGAAATAGCCGCGGATATTCTTCAGGCGCTCGGTTATTCGGACGAAGAGATCACGGAGATATGTTTTTATATAAAGCATCATGATGATTTTATCTCATGGGTTCTTCCCGAAGAAAAAAATGCCCCGGAAAATAAGTATCAGGTTGAGATATCAAAAAATAACATCGGGAAGCATATCCGAAAAGTCAATAAAAAAATGAAAGAAAGCGGAATGGATATGACAGAGAATCACTGGAGGCAGTTGATTCAGCTATGTCTGGCTGATGCATCCGCACAGGCCGATGTGGTAATTCAAAATGGACAGATTATTGATACGAAGGAACATAAAATAAAAAAGCTGAGTGAATTAAAGGATTTAATTTGATTTGGAGAGGAAGGAGAAAAGGAAAGTGGGATTTGGGAAAACAGGGAGGCCGGAACGGCAAAGGAAGGGAAAACACTTCGACCGTATGGAAAGAAAATACCTGAAAAGAAAAGGAGTGCATGTCTCCTGTGTGATCGTGCTGGATGTTACAGATATGGGATGGAAGGAAAAAGCAGATTATACGATTGAAAATAACTTTTGGGGAGAAGAACTGGGATGTTCCGTGGTCAGTTGTATTCAGAAGATTTCAAAAGAGAGTTCTTCAATATGGCGGTTTGTGCCGTCGGATATAGAAAAAATCCCTCCATATGTTCTTCCGGAGGCTGTGGTTTTCGAGGAGGCGGAAGCAGATGAATCCTGGGAATATGATGAACAGGGGCTGCTCTGTTTTAGCTTCTGCCTCCCAGTATGCGGCGATATGCATGCGGATAAGGGAGTTTATGCACGTAAGGAGTCATTTGGCAGGTACGTAGAAGCGTTAAATGAACTGGCAAAAACAGTCGGAAGTATTTGAAAAATGTGGCAGGCGGAGTGTGATACTTGTTATGAAGCGCTGCGGTACAGGAATCAGGCATATCAGTGAGGAGGATACAATGAAACAGCTGAAGGAACTGGGAGTCTTATAGATAATATAGTTATTTATAAAACTTGTAAGGTACGGTTATATATTCAGAACAAAAGATTTTGGACATGCGGTCTGCAAGTAAATTTTAGCAAAAGATAAGTTAAAATTGTTGACAAAAAGTGATAAGTGAAGTACGATAAGTTTACTGAAAGAAGAGGAAGCCCAAAAAAAGGCCAAGAAAAGCTTATTTTTCAGAATATTCAGAAAATTATTTACAAAAACGATCTCTGGAAGCCGCATAAATACAGGGCTTTTGAGGGGGTACTGTAGAAATGACATAAGCCCGAGATAGGGCATTGACACCAAAATTTCTTCCTCGCTCTCTGTTTCGGGTTCGTCCGTAGAAATGACATAAGCCCGAGATAGGGCATTGACACAATTTCTGGTGTGTATAACAGTCATCCCGTCTTTTTTGTAGAAATGACATAAGCCCGAGATAGGGCATTGACACGCATTTTGTATTTCGTCATTAGAAGCTTCTTGATAATAGATAGAAATGAGAAAAACCCGAGCCAGGGCATTGGCACAATAATTTTATACTAATATAAGAATTAATTATTATTTGAAAGAGGACTGAAAACAGCAGCTTCTGCTTAAATATTCCACGAGACAGGCGGAGAAAACTGCTTACTGTGGTAAAGAGCTGGGATAATGAGAGATTCAGAATTACAGAACAGGATTTTACAGAAGAAATCCAGAGGATACTGGAAATGGGGAAATTTTGAATGAAACAGTTTGAAGTGGAAATGATTTATTTTGATATGGATGGAGTACTTGCAGACTTTGAGAGAGGCGTGGAAGAACTATGTGGAATTATCCCGCCGTCGCAGAACGAAAAGCGCTGTAAGGCGGCCGGAGATGATGAGATGTGGAAACGTATCAGGGAAATTGAACATTTCTATAACTGCCTGAAGCTGATGCCGGGGGCAAAGGATATGTTTGACGCAGTATACAGCAGATATAAAGAGAAGTGCGAGATCTTAACAGGGATTCCAAAGCCGAAACGAGGAATTGTAAATGCCGCGGAGGATAAGAAGATATGGGTACATAGACTTTTGTCCAGGGAACTTAAGGTTAATATTGTTTATCGTGAGGAAAAGTCAAAGTATTGTATGGGGAAAGGCTGTATTCTCATAGATGATATGCAGAAAAATATAAACGAATGGAATATGATGGGCGGTACAGGAATCAGGCATATCAGTGCGGAGGATACAGTAAAACAGCTGAAGGAACTGGGAGTCTTGTAGATAATATGGTTATTTAAGCTGCCTTGTGATACCATATAACAACCATTACTGCAATACAGGAAAATACCTGGAAGCTTTAAATATAGAGGAGAAGACGATGAAAGATAACAATTACGTTCTTGCAATGTATGATATCAGGGGAAAGCAGGATTTTATTTATAAGTCAAATAAGATGAAAGAAATTGTAGGCGCGTCTTACATGATAAGAGACTGTTTTGAGGATTATCTGTATCCGGCGGCGGAAGCGGTTTCCCGAAAGAAACCAGAAAAAGGAAAAGGGCTTTTCTGCTATAAAAAAGAAAACGGTAGCGTGGAATTTTCACGGGAATCTTTTCAACACCATCTGGAAGACGGATATATCGGGGAAGTTGTATATGACGGCGGCGGGAATTTTTTTGTCCTGTATGAAAAGCCGGATGATTATAGAGAGACCAACCAGATTTTTTACCGGGCGGTTCTGGAGGGAACATATTCCATGAGGGTACTTTCTTCCTGTATTGTCGGGGTGGATTTTGACGATTATCAGGGAGATCAGCGTAAGATTTATGCTGTTCACAGACAGAATGAACAAAAAGAGGATGCGATTCATCCG
>CANRGB010000048.1 GCA_947630005.1 uncultured Lachnospiraceae bacterium | reverse complement strand
CATCCGGTGGCTCCGGCCCCGGCTTCGGCGCTGCTGTCCGGTATCCTGACAAAGACCGGTATCTTCGGCACGCTGATCGTCAGCTGCAATCTGTTCCTGCATGACAAGGCGTGGGGCTCTCTGATTCTTGGAATCGGCGTCCTGACGATGTTCGGAGGCGCGCTGCTTGCCGTCTTTTCCATCAACATAAAGCACGCGCTGGCGTGTTCGTCCATGTCGCAGATCGGATTTATTCTGATCGGCGTCGGAATGCAGGGCCTTCTGGGAGAAGAGAATGCGCTCGCGGTTCACGGGACGCTGCTGCATATGGTTAATCACTCCCTGATCAAGCTTGTGCTGTTTATGGCGGCGGGCGTCATCTTTATGAACACGCATGAGCTTGACCTGAATAAAATCCGCGGTTTCGGACGGAAAAAGCCGCTTCTGAAGCTGATCTTTCTTGTCGGAGCGCTTGCGATCGGCGGAATTCCGTTCTTTGGCGGATACATCAGCAAGACGCTGCTGCATGAGAGCATTCTTGAGTATTCCTCGTCCGGGATATTCAAGCTGGTGGAAATCGTATTCCTTATAAGCGGCGGTCTGACAATCGCCTACATGACAAAACTGTTCCGGGCCGTATTTGTTGAGAAAAACACGGATGCGGCTCTGCAGGAAAAATATGACGGGATGAAGCGCTACATGAATCCGGAGAGCACGTTTGCGCTCGCGGGCAGCGCGCTTGTGCTCCTGATCTGGGGCCTCTTCCCGCACCGGATCATGGACAGTGCGGCCCGTCTTGGACAGGGACTGATGCATCTTGAGGAAGCGGGACATCCGGTGGCTTACTTCAGCCGGGAAAATCTTTCCGGCGCCCTGATATCGATTGTGATCGGCATTCTGGTCTATCTGATCGTGATCTGGGCAAGCCTGATGAAGAAGAATGAAAACGGCGAGTTTGTCTATGTCAGCGCGTGGCCTTCCTGGCTCGACCTTGAGAATCTGATCTACCGTCCGCTGCTTTTGAAGGTTCTGCCTTTCGCCGCGGCGATTCCGTGCAGAATCCTCGATTCGCTGCTGGATCTGTGCGTGGTGGCGCTTCGAAAGACAGTCTACCGCGACAGCCCTCTGCCGCATGAGCTGCCGGAAGGCACGGCGATGACACAGGCGGCCGGCACGGTGATGAATTTCTTCCGGGATCTTCTGAACCGAACCTGGAGAAGAAAAGCGCCGGTTCATACGGATTACCGGCATACGCTCGCGGTGCTGCGCTTTGGAATCCGGGAGAAGAACATGATCATCGGAAGAAGTCTTTCGTTTGGACTGATGCTCGTCTGCATCGGGTTCTGCGTCACGCTGATCTATATTATCTGGCTGTAAAATGAAAAACCCGGCTTTCGCGCGGAGACGGTCTGACGGCTGTCTCCGCGCGGGGGATAAAGCTGCGTATGTGAGAAAAAGCGGCATCGGTACGTTTTGATCCGTTTATGATGCGGTGATCGGAGGGATGAAAATGAAAGAGTATCTGAAGCATTTTCTGGCGGGCTGCCTTCTTATGACAGCCGTTTTCTTTTTATTTTCCGCACAGAACTGCGAAGCCGCGGGGCTGGAGCAGACCGGGGCGGCAAAACATTCCGTCACGGTCCGCTGGGATCTGAAAGAGGATGCCCTGCGCTATCTGATTTACGTCGGAACCTGCAATGCCGACAGCAGGCTGTACGCAAAGGCGGACGCTTCCGTGATGACGATGAAGATCCGGGGACTTGCGGCCGGCAGCAGCAGCTATATCCGGGCGGATTATGAGTATATGGACAAAGACGGCAGGATAAAGACGAAGCTTGCGGGCTATACGGCGTCGGCAAAAACACTGCCGGACGCGGTTCAGAATGTCAGGCAGACCAGCTGGTACGACCGGGCAGAAAGCTGCAGTGTGAGCTGGGACAGAATGGACTGCGCGGACGGCTATGAATACATAGTCAGAAACAGAAACGGACGGAAAATTGCCGCGGGGAAGGTCAAAGGCGGCGGCACATCCGCCAGGATCAACCGGATCGCGGCGCAGGAGATCTGCACGATTCAGGTGCGCGCCTGCGTCACAGTCGGAGGAGAAGAAATCTGCGGCGATTGGTCAGAACCCTGCTTTCTCTTCGCACAGCCGCACATCAGAAAACTTTTTGTATCAGGAGGCGGACTCAGGGTACAGTGGAGACGCATCAAAGGAGCGTCCGGGTATGATGTGTATGTGTTCCGAAAGGGAAGCGGCGGTTTTGTAAAAGCAAAGTCCGTGGGCGAATCCGAAAATTCCGTTCTGCTTTTGCAGGCCGGAGGGGAAAAGATATCGGAAGAAAATATTTATTACGTCTATGTGACGGCAAAAAAGAAAACCGGAAAGCAGATTCTGAACGGCGGCCGGTATTTCTATAAAAACACGAAAAATGACGATACGGGGTATTTTTAATGAATACGACAAGAAACTGCAGCGCGGTACTTTTTGACCTGGACGGGACGCTGCTTAATACGATTGACGATCTCGCGGCGAGCGCCAACCATGTACTGGAATTTCTGGGACTGCCGGTTCGTTCCCGCAGTGAGATACAGTCTTTTGTCGGAAACGGGATCGTGAAGCTGATTTCCCGTATCCTGCCGGGCGGCGCGGATGATCCGCGGTTTGAGGCCGCAGACCGGGAGTTCCGCGCTTATTATAATGAGCACTGTGCGGACCGGACGAAACCTTATCCGGGAATCCTGCCGCTGCTGGAAAACCTGAAGAAGGACGGGTACCGCACGGCAATCGTCTCAAATAAAGCGGATTTTGCGGTGACGAAGCTGAGTGAGATATATTTTCCCGGACTGATCGGCGCGGCGGTCGGGGAGGACGGCAGAATGCCTAAAAAGCCGGCCCCGGATATGCCAAGGAAAGCGCTTTCGGCCATCAAAGTGCCGCCGGAGCGCGCCGTGTATGTCGGGGATTCCGAGGTCGATATTCAGACGGCCGAAAATGCCGGAATTGACTGTATTCTGGTGACCTGGGGATTCCGGGAGGAAGCGTTTCTGCGCGCTCAGGGCGCAAAAGTGTTCGCCTCGGATCCGGAAGAACTGGAGCGCTGGATCCGGTCAGGAAAGTTCTGAGAATGCAGGTTAGCGTCTCCTATGCATAAGCCGATTGGCAAGTAAACCTGCCATCGGTTATGCATGGAGACTGGGCTTTTACAGTAGAAAGGAGATTTTTATGAAAAGCAATCTGACAAGAGAAGAGGCGTACACGCTTCTTAGAAAATTCAACAGCGAGCCGTTTCACATTCAGCACGCGCTGACGGTGGAGGCCGTAATGGGATGGTTCGCAAAGGAACTTGGCTATGGGGAAGATCAGGAATACTGGGAGATTGTCGGTCTTCTGCATGACATAGATTTCGAGCTGTATCCGGAACAGCATTGTGTGAAAGCGCCCGAGCTGCTCCGCGAAGGCGGCGCCAGCGAAGAACTGATCCATTCCGTCTGCAGCCATGGCTATGGAATCTGCTGTGATGTGGAACCGGTTCATGAGATGGAGAAGGTCCTGTTCGCGGCGGATGAGCTGACCGGTCTGATCGGCGCCGCGGCAAAGATGAGACCTTCAAAAAGCGCCGCGGATATGGAAGTCTCCAGTCTCAAAAAGAAGTTTAAGGACAAACGGTTTGCCGCGGGATGCTCGCGCGATGTGATCCGGACCGGAGCGGAGCGGCTGGGCTGGACGCTTGAAGAGCTGATGGAAAAGACAATCCTTGCAATGCGCGCCTGCGAGGAGCCGGTTGCGCGGATGATGGAGGAGTATCAGGCATAAATGAGGTGAAAAAATGAGCAGAAAGGGATTAAAGACTGTTTCGCTGCCGGTGAAAGTGTTTCTGGCTATCCTGTTGTCGGTTCTGCTGTGCCAGGCGTCGGCGGATGTCCGTTCGTTCACGAGCAGCCGGAGCTGGGGAGCCGAAAAGGAAGCCGATGAGACAAAAATCCAGGAGATCAGAGAGATCAGCGGGATAAATAAAATAAAAGAGATGAACGACGGGGAAGCAGCGGAAGAGACAGAAGAGACGAAAGAAACGGAGAAGACAGAGGAAACCGAAGAAACGAAAGCGGCGGAAGAGACAGAAGAAGCGAAGGAAACGGAAGCGGCAGAAGAAACGGCCGGAGAATCCCGGGAAGAAGAGCGGCTGACTGTTGCGATCGATCCGGGACATCAGGGAAGCTGGGTCAACATGAGCGATCTGGAACCGCTTGGTCCCGGATCTTCGGAAATGAAGGCGAAAGCCAGCACCGGAACGATGGGGCGTTACAGCGGAAAACCTGAATATGAGCTGAATCTTGAGATTTCGATGCTGCTGCGCGACGAGCTGGAGGCGCGGGGGTACCGGGTCATCCTGACAAGGCAGAACAATGATACGGCGATCAGCAACGCAGAGCGGGCGACAATGGCCTGGGAGGAAGGCGGAGATATCTATGTGCGCATTC
The DNA here is from genome assembly GCA_947630005.1 of uncultured Lachnospiraceae bacterium. Lineage (GTDB taxonomy): Bacteria > Bacillota > Clostridia > Lachnospirales > Lachnospiraceae > Choladousia. The sequence continues at coordinate 16,079 of CANRGB010000048.1, read as the reverse complement.
ACGCGAACGGCTCGGACGACGAGGGCGTTCAGGGCGCGCTTGCGATGGTTCCTTCCCCCTCCAATCCGTATGTCTCCTATCTTGCCGAAGATTCCTATCTGCTCGCGGACTGCGTCCTGAATGCTTACTGCGGCAGGGCTTCGTTTGGCAGTCTGGGAATCCAGTATTATGATGATATGAGCGGAATCAACTGGAGCCAGATTCCGGTCATGATCCTGGAGATGGGGTTCATGACAAACCAGTCGGACGACCTGCGCATGGCGGACGCGGCAGTGCAGGCGGAGATGGCCGCGGGAATCGCGGACGGCATCGACCGGTATTTTACGGAAAAAGGGATGAAAACGGATCAGGCGTCGGAGGAACAGCAGGCTGCTGCGGACGGCTGTATGGAGAGGATCCAGAATGAATATCTTGCGCCGGTCATGGAGGACGGCGGAATGTGGGCGGTCGGCCTGGAAGATCTGGAGACAGGGGCGGCGGCAGGCATCAATGAGGAGGCCCAGATGCCGGCGGCGGGCGTGATCCGGCTGTTTCTGATGGCGGCGATCTATGACAGGATCTGCTATCCGGCCTCGGAGGAACGTCATATCTTTTTCAATGAGGCGTATGAAGGAGAGCTGAAAGAGAAGATCACGGCGATGGTCGTCGACGGGGATCAGGCCGCGGCGCAGGAACTTTTGACCCGTCTCGGGCAGGGGGACGCGCAGTCCGGCATGGCGGTTGTAAATCAGTTCTGTGAGGAAAACGGCTATACGGGAACCGTGATGAAGCAGGGATTCTCTTCGGAGGATTCGCCGGAGGAAAATCTCACGACGGCGAAGGACTGCCGCAGGCTTGTCGCCGCTATGTATCGCGGAACCTGCGTCGGCCCGGAGGCTTCCGCCAAAATGTTCGCGTATCTGGAAAGCCAGACTGACAGGAACAAAATTCCGCAGGGGATCGCGGATACAGGGGCCAAGGTCTCAAACGAGACGGGAGAGCTTTTTAAAGAGGACGGCAGCTGTGTGGAGAATGACGCGGCTGTGATTGAAACGGGAGGAAAAGCTTATGTGCTCTGTGTTTTCGGTGAGGATCTGAAAAACGGAGAATCCGGGCAGGAAAAGATCCGGGAGATATCGCGGGCCGTGTATGAGGAAATGATCCGGTGACCGTATCTTCGCTGTATTTCCGGGACGGCAGGTCTGCCTGCCGTCCCTGTTCTGCCTAAAAAACGGATTTTTATGGTAAAATAATGCTTGACATATACAAATAAAGATGTATAATAAGCATATGAACTCATTAAAAGAATAATCATCTGAATTTTAAATCTTTTCAATCTATTTTTCTGTTATTCTATTATTCATTCAACAAACAGTCTTGTTGATATCCATAGTCTGACAATACAAAACAGGAATACAGAACAGTACCGCAAAATCAGAATTCCGGAATACGTCCGCATGCGGTTCCGGCTGTTTTGCGCGCCGCGGTCTGACGCGGACAATCTTTGCAGAGGGGGGACAGAAAACTGAAAGCAGGCGATTTATTAGCGGGAAAATACAGGATAATCCGCGAGCTCGGAAGAGGCGGAGAAGGAACCGTGTACCTCACAAAGCATATTCTGACAGATGCGGCCCGCGCGGTGAAAGTCTCCGGACAGAATCAGGAAAGCAGGAGCATTCATGAACTGAGCATGCTGAAGCATGTGCATCATGACGCGCTTCCTCGGATCATCGATGTGTTTCAGGAGGACGGGGTCATCTGCCTTGTGATGGAATATGTGGAGGGAAGAGCCCTGTCAGAATATGTAAAACCGGGCGGAGCAGACGAGCAGTTTTTCTTCGATGCTGCCGGACAGCTTCTTGAGACGCTGGAATATCTCCATACGGGCCGCGTCCCGATCCTGCATCTTGATGTGAAGCCGTCCAATATTCTGATCCGTGCCGACGGAAAACTCACCCTGCTGGATCTTGGGGCCGCCATGCCTGTCGGATCGGACAGGAAGCAGGCCTGCGGTTATTTCGGAACGCCGGGCTATGCCGCGCCGGAACAGTTCGACCGCCAGGGAAAGGCGGATGAGAGAACCGATCTGTACAGCTTCGGGGCAACGATGTTTTTTCTTCTGACAGGAAGAAGATACGGAAAACAGAGGGACCGGAAGCGGGCGGGTCCGGACGGCGGCGGCGCGGGCGGATATTTCCGCCGCTTCGGACAGAATTTCGGATGGAAGGGCCGTATGAGAAAACTGCTGCTTGGCTGTCTTGAAGAAAAGCCTGAAAAGCGTCCGGACAGCGCCGCGGCGGTCAGAAGACGGCTTCTGCGGATAAAAAAGCAGAGGGATTTTGAACGGACGTGCTGTCAGGCCGGTGTCGCCGTTCTGCTGCTTGCCGGGGTGCTGGGACTGGCCTGGAGGGAAGCGGGGACGTCAGCGGCAGGGGAAAACAAAGCCGGGAAGGCGTATGAAAAGCTGATCGGCCAGGCGGAGCTTGCGGGCTTTGCGCAGGCTGCCTCCTTGTACAGGCAGGCGGTTTCTCTCTGCCCCGGGGATATTCTGCCTTACCGGAAACTTGTTGAGAGGATAAACGCGGACTGCAGTTTTTCTCTGGAGGAAGAGCAGGCTCTTCAGGCGCTGATGGACGTACCGCTTCCGATGGAAGAAGAGCGGGCGTTTGAACGGCTTGAGAGGACATCGGATGAGTTCGGGGAATTTGCCTACGATCTTGGAATTACCTACTGGTATTTCTACGAAGGGGCAGGAGGACGCGCGGCCGCGGCAGGCTGGTTTGCGAAAGCGGTGCAGAGCGCGGGACCGGAGGAGAAGCAGGAGGGATGGGTAAAAGAATCCGAAATATATGAACGGATCGGAAGCTATTATGAAAAGCTTGGAAAACAGGATATCACAGGGGAAAACGCGGCAGATTCTGCGGTTTACTGGAAAGATCTGTCACAGCTCTGTCAGATAGAAACATCAGAAGGGGAGGAGGTGGAAACTGTAAAGAAAAATCTGATGGAGGAGCGGTTAAATCTGCTGATATTTGAGTCGGCCGGACTGCGGGAGGCCGGAATACAAAAAGAGGAACTGCAGTCTGCCGTCAGAGAGATTGAAGAGGAAGGAGGACAGAAATTTTTTCCCAAAAGGTGCAGAGAAGCTGCAAAGGCAGTGGAGAGAGCATTTGAGGAGGTAAAACATGATTAAAAGAGAAAGAAAAAAGAAAAGGAAGATCCGTCCGGGCAGACGGAGCGGGATCATTTTTATTCGCAAAATGAAATGGAACGCGGCGGCGGCTGCGGTGCTGACCGTGATGCTTTTGCTTTGTGATATTCCGGGGCCTGTGAGAACAAGCAGCGCCATGGGCGCAAGGACACGTCAGAATTCCCGCCCTGTCGGAAACGAAAGCAGCCGTGATGACGCGCTTTCCGAAAATTTAAATTCCGCGGCAAAAAAGACAAAGAGCAGGAATGAGGCAGAAGCGGAAATGAAGGCAGAAACAGAAACGGAAACAGAGGCAGAATCAGAAACAGAAACAGAATCGGAGCCGGAACAGCAGGGGATGACAAAGCCTGAAACCGGACCGGAAATGCAGAAGCAGACGGATTCGGAAACACAGCCGGGATCGGGACCGCAAGAGCAGCCGGAGTCGGAAACACAGCCGGGACCGGGACAGCAGGGGCAGACGGATTCGGAAACACAGCCGGGACCGGGACCGCAGGAGCAGCCGGAACTGGAAACACAGACAGAATCAGAAGCCCAGTCGGGATCAGAAGGCAAATCAGAATCGGAGGATCAGACGGAATCGGAGCCGGAAGTCCAGCCGGAGTCAGAAAATCAGTCAGAATCGGAGAATCAGCCAGAGTCAGAAAACCAGTCGGAATTAGAGTCAGAATCTCAGTTGGAATCAGAGTCGGAGTCAGAATCCCAATCGGAATCGGAGTCAGAAAACCAGTCAGAGTCAGAACTGGAAGACCAATCAGAATCAGAGTCGGAGAACCAATCGGAATCAGAAGTCCAGTCAGAGTCAGAACTGGAAGACCAATCAGAATCAGAGTCAGAATCCCAGACGGAATCGGAATCGGAAGACCAGTCAGAAGCAGAAGATCAGCTGGAATCAGAGCCGGAGAACCAATCGGAATCAGAGCCGGAAGCCCAGTCGGAAACAGAAGCCCAGTCAGAACCGGAAATAACAGAGGTTCAGACGGAGAGTCTTTTGGAATCAGAGACATCGGCCGGGATCGGAATCGTCCAGGAAGGAGGACCGGAGGCTGAGCCGGAATCGGAATCCCGTTCAAAACTTCCGGCATTTGTGGAAATTCCCGCGAAGACCGGCGCCGTCCCAAAAGAAACAGAGCCGCAGCTTTCCGGGCAGACACAGAAAAAAACGCAGGCAGGATCTTTAAAAGAGCAACAGGAAGAGGCCGCCGGCGGAAAGAAAGAGGAAGGAAAGGCAGTGCGGGGACAGGATTATGAGATCCGCGGGGATGAGGGCGCCTGGTACCGCGACGCTTCAGGCAGACTGTGGGTTCGCAGGGGAAGCGGACTGTCCGCGGATCCGGTTGGAGGAACTTATAATCAGGGAAGCAGGATGACGGTTTCCGGCGGGGACGGTGTGTTTCATTTTCAGCTGAGAAAGACGGACGCAAACGGGAAAATCCTGGAAAAATCATCCGGAATTTACGAAAATTATTATGTGGATCAGGATGTGCCTTCCGCGCGTATCACAGCCGATGGAGTAAAACTTGGGAACCTGATCTTTTCACAGACAGGAGCCGTATCCGTAGTCACTCCGCCCGATGCGCAGAGCGGGCTGAAACAGACCTCTTATCAGGTGGCGGCCTGTGATGAAAACGGATCGGACGCAGGGATACCGCAGGACAAAAGCGCATGGATCAGCTGCGGCAGTCAGAGTGCGGTCAGCCTGAGCGAAGAAGGATTTTACCGCGTTTACGCGAGAACGGAAGACCGCGTGGGGAATGTCAGCATCAGCAAAAGCGATGTTTTGTGTGTAGACCGGACAATGCCTGAACTGCTTGTAGAAGGAATACAGGATCGGACCGCAAATTCCGGAGAGATATCCGTCAAAGTGATCTGCAGTGACGAGCGGTATCAGAAAGGATCCCTGCAGGCCTGGATTACCGGACTCAACAATGGCGTCGTGGCGGAGCCTCTGCGAAAAAAAGAGAGAAACAAAGGCGCGGTGGTTCTGTTTGGGGATTTTCCTAAAGAGCAGAAATACGATGATATTTATGTGCTGACAGTCCGCGCCCAGGATCTTGCGGGAAATATTTCGGAAAAAAGCATGAAATTTTCGGTGAACAGATGCGGATCGGTATATGATCTGAATGAAAATACAAGAGAGAATCTGCAGAAATACTATGTGCAGGATCCTTTTGACGTGCTGATCAGCGAGACAAATATTGATTACGTCGGTGAATCAAAGATTTTCTGCAGGAGAGACGGGATTCTTCAGGAACTTGTGAAAGGGAAGGATTATCAGGTGACGATGGACGGAGGGGAGGATTCGTGGAAACAGTACCAGTATCGGATCAGCCAGGATGTTTTTTCAGAGGAGGGAGTCTATGAGCTGCTTCTGACCTCCACGGACAAGGCCAATAACAGCAGCGACACGGGCGTGCAGAAGAAAAAAATGACATTTGCGGTCGACAGGACGCCGCCCACCTGCATAATCTCCGGGATCGAGGAACAGGGAATTTACGAAGCCAGTCAGATGAATGTGCGGGTTCACGCGGAAGACAATCTCTGTCTGAAAACAATGAAGGTGTACCGAAACGGCGAGGTATGGAAAGAGCTGTCCGCCGCGGAGCTGGAGGAACTTGAGGGTGTGGTGGATCTGTCTGTGGATCAGAAAAACAGCTGGCAGACACTGCAGGTTTATCTGGAGGACGCCTGCGGAAATACATATCAGAGCAGGGAGATGCCGTTCTATCTGTCGGCAAACGGGAAAGGAGCTGATGTTCCGGCGTATAAAACCGGAAAGATCGACAAAAAAACAGATTGGGAAAAAACGGAAAAAAGAGCGGAAGGAAGCGTATTTCCGGCATTTGTTCAGGTGTCCAGGACAAGGTACGGAACAGCTGTGCTGCTGGCCGGAGGCCTGTCTTTTCTGGCGGTTCTCCTCTACTGTGGATTTTCAGGAATAAAAAGGAAAGGATAGACTTTTTTCGACAATTGTGTTATCATGCCCCTTAAAGGGGTGAAAATAAGCAATGAAAAAGAAATCAAATTTTGTGAAAAAAAACAGTGGATTTATCATTGGCTGTGTCCTGGCGGGGGGAGCGTCTTTTGTCACTTCGAATGTGCTGATGTCCGATATGCTGCCCGAATTTGGCGGGGGAGGAAATATAGAAGAGCTGGAAACAGGGAGTGTGACGACAGGAGCAATCGAGCCGGAAAGCCCGGCGCGTTCTGTGTTTGAGACGGATCCGTTCACGGTCACGGCGAACGGAAATGTGGTGAACGGAGTGGAGAGCGAGCCTCCCCAGACAGAGTCTGAACAGGCGGCGGAGGACGAGACGGAAGCGGAAGACCTGTATGCCGAGGGGAGCAGCGGGTATGCGGGAGAAGGATCGGAAGGTGCCGACAGCGGCGGTCAGTGGTATGACGACGGCAGTTCGGATGACTGGAGTGGAGATGACGGCAGCTATTACGATGACGGCAGCGGTTCCTATGACCAGTCGATTGAAATATATGATCCGGGCAATGGAGACTACTATTACGACGACTCAGGAGAAAACTGGGACGACGGCTCCGGGGGAGACTGGAGCGGAGACGACGGCTCCGGCGGGGACTGGAGCGGAGATGACGGCTCCGGAGGAGACTGGAGCGGGGACGACGGTTCCGGCGGGGACTGGAGCGGAGACGACGGCTCCGGGGGGGACTGGAGCGGAGACGATGGTTCCGGAGGAGACGGAAGCGGGGATGACGGTTCCGGCGGGGACTGGGTGGACGACAGTTCCGAAGTGATTCTTCCGGGAATCAGCAGCCGGTATATCGATGTGAGCGAGCTCTACAATTATGATCTGGGGCAGCTGAGGCTGATCCGCAATGAGATATTTGCTCTGCATGGCCGTATTTTCAATTCCCAGGATCTGATGGATTATTTCAGTCAGCGCTCCTGGTATGTGCCGACCTATGCGCCGGAAGATTTTGATGCGAATATGTTCGACTATCTCAATGATTACGAAGCAGCGAACCTGCAGGTGATCCTGGACTATGAAGCCCAGCTTGGCGGATATTAAAGGAGGAGGCGGACATGGAAGTATTAAAAAGAGTTTTGGTGAAAAGTTTGATCCTGCTGTTTGTCGTGGGAGTCATGGCCGGAGGGGCCGCGGCGTATCAGGGACAGAGGCAGAGTACGGCGGGGTATACGGTCGATGCGTATCTGAAACTGCTGCTTGAGGACAACAGCAGCCGGGCCTGGTCTTTTGTGGACAGGTCGGACGATGTGCTTACCGAGGCGGAATTTGCCGAGGCCGCGGAGGGAAAGAAATACGGGATTTACGCATCCTATGAAGCAGAAGAGCTGGAGAAGCGCAGGGACAATGACGGAAATGAATATACGGATTTTCATGTAAAATTTTACGATGCGGCGAATGAGCTGAAGGCGGAAGAAGATCTCACGGCAAAGAAACAGTCCAACCGCAGACTCGGGATATTTGACGTATGGAAGGTGCTTGGAGATCACTGCCTGGTCCGGGATTTCAGGATTACGGTGCCGGCAGGTTCCGTTGTGTATCTGAATTCTGAGAAAGCCGACGTGTCCTGGATGACCCGGGAAGAAAATTCGCCGGCCGAAGTCTATACGATTCCCAGACTTCTCCCGGACAATATCAATCTGACGATCCGGCATCCGGTTCTGGAGTCCGTGAATACGGTATTTAATTCCGCCGACGGTCCGCTTGACTACAGTACCTCGATGGAACTGAAGGATTCGGCGCAGGGAGAGTGCAAGGAGCTCGGAGTTTCCGTTCTGAAAAATCTGCTCTCCGCGTCTGTGAAACAGCAGGCGGGCGCGGTTGATGATTCTCTGGAGGCGTGCAGGCAGAAAGCGGAGTCTTTCGTGAGAAGACAGGGAAACAGATTTAATGCCGAGGGCAGTACATTCGTGAGTATGGCTGCATCCGCGTTTGCCGCGGAATTCGGGGATCCGGAATATTCAAAGGAGGACGGAAGCATCCGCCTGGAAATGAAGCTGTCGTATCATTACAGACTGAAGAAAGATGTGACGACCCAGTCGGAAGATCAGTTTAATGAGGACGGCACACCGGTTGAGACAGTTGAGACAGTCGCGGATACCGGAAATTCCACAGGGACATTTGTCATGTCTTACACGGACGGCGCATGGAAAGTGGCTGACCTGGATCTTCCGGTGATCAGCTGACAGATAACGGGCAAAATCTTTTGTGAGCATCGAGCAGGAGGCGGTTTTCCCTCCTGCTCGTCTGCGCGGCCCAGGTGTTGCGGTTGTTTTTTGAGGGAGACTGTGATGGGAAACTGGTTTGCGGGGATGGCGGCTCCGGTAATGCTGCATTTTTTTGTGACGGAGTTTGCGGCGCTTCTGCTGGGAGAAAAGCTGGACTCTTCGTCCCGTGTGCTTTTGGTGTCGCTTATTGTGATACCGGCGGCGCTTAGGATGTACCAAAGTGATGAAAAGAAAAACGGACCGATGAAATACGGGGAGAGCGGAAATTTTATATTAGGCTGCCTGTTCTGCTTTGCGGCGGGAGGAATCCTGAATCTCGCATGGAGCGGCCTGCTGACGTTTTTTAAGATTCAGCAGCATTTTTCGAATGCCGCCCAGGAATCTCTGCTCTCCGGGCAGCTGCTGATTCAGATTCTTTCCATGGGAATTTTTGCTCCGCTGACGGAAGAACTGATTTTTCGGGGACTGCTGTACCGCAGAATGAAGAGTCTGCTGTCTGTCGGATGGTCAGTTATTTTGTCGTCCCTGCTGTTCGCCGTCTATCATGGAAATATGATTCAGATCGTGTTCGCATTTCCGATGGCGCTCGTACTTGCGCTGCTTTATGAAAAAAGCGGGAGATTCTGTTATCCGCTTCTGTTTCATATGGGCTGCAACCTGACGGCCATTGCGGTCAATTGTATCAGATAAGAGAGGACTTCTGTCATTGCGTGTGTGCGTACAGAGCATGTCAGCGGCGAAAGGAATCTCCCGTCCGGTATGCATTCCGGGGAAAAAGACCTGGTTTCGAGGATTTTTTAGTTGATTTTTCAGAGGGGAAACCAAAAAATGAGATGAAATTGTTCCGGATAAAAGAAAAGATATGGATTTTCAAACATAAAAATCTGAAAATATAAGAAATAATTTAAAATAAACAAATTATCAGAAAACTATTAAAAAATTTGTTATTTACAGATCGCGAAAATGGGTGTATAGTGTATAGCGATTTGGGAAACACCGCAAATTGAATACGGGAGGAATGTCGTATGGATAGAAGGAAGGAGTCTGTACGTGCAGGAGGCGCCCCTGGTCTTTACCGGCCGGAATTTGAGCATGACAACTGCGGAATCGGGGCAGTCGTCAATATCAAGGGAGTCAAGACGCACCAGACAGTAGAAAACGCATTAGGTATTGTTGAAAATTTAGAGCACAGAGCAGGCAAAGATGCCGAGGGAAAAACAGGTGACGGAGTTGGAATCATGTTACAGATTTCACATAACTTCTTCTCCAAAACCTGTAAGAACCTTGGCATCTTTTTAGGTTCGGAGAGAGATTACGGAATCGGCGTCTTTTTCTTCCCGCAGGATGTCCTCAAGAGGAATCAGGCAAAGAAAATGTTTGAGAGTATCGTGAAGAAAGAGAATCTGAAATTCCTCGGATGGAGGAAGGTGCCGACCGTACCGGAAGTGCTTGGACATAAAGCCCTTGAGAAAATGCCGTATATTGAGCAGGCCTTTATTGAAAGACCGGCGGATGTGGAAAAGGGGCTGCCGTTTGACCGCAGGCTGTATGTGGTGAGAAGAAGCTTTGAGCAGTCGAACGACACGACTTATGTGGTTTCCATGTCGAGCAGAACGATCATCTACAAAGGTATGTTTCTCGTCGGTCAGCTGAGAACTTTCTTTACGGATCTGCAGAGCCCGGATTATGATTCCGCGATCGCGGTCGTCCATTCGCGGTTCAGTACAAATACGAATCCGAGCTGGGAGCGGGCGCATCCGTACCGGCTGATCGTACATAATGGGGAGATCAATACGATTCGCGGAAACGCGGATAAGATGCAGGGCCGCGAGGAGACGATGAATTCCAAATATTTCAAGGATGATCTTCCGAAGGTTCTGCCGGTCATCAACGCGATGGGGTCTGACTCCGCGATGCTCGACAATACGCTGGAGTTCCTGATGATGAGCGGAATGGATCTGCCGCTTGCGGTTATGATCGCAATCCCGGAGCCCTGGGCAAACAATGATGTGATGTCCAAGCAGAAGAAAGACTTTTATCAGTACTACGCGACGATGATGGAGCCGTGGGACGGCCCGGCGTCGATCGTGTTTACGGACGGAGATATCATCGGAGCCGTGCTTGACCGCAACGGCCTGCGCCCGTCGAGATATTATGTGACGGACGACGGGTATCTGATCCTGTCTTCCGAAGTCGGGGTGCTCGACATCGACCCGACGAAGATCGTGCAGAAGGAGCGTCTGCATCCGGGCAAAATGCTGCTTGTCGATACGGTGGAAGGAAGAGTCATCGACGACGAGGAGCTTAAGACGAAATACGCGTCCCGCCAGCCGTACGGCGAGTGGCTTGATCAGTATCTTGTGAAGCTGAAGGATCTGAAGATCCCGAACATGCGCACAGAAACCTACTCCGAAGAACACAGGATGCGCCTGATGAAGACGTTCGGCTACAGCTTTGAGGATTACCGGACTTCCATCTACAATATGGCTTTAAATGGAGGAGAAGGAATCAGCGCGATGGGAATTGATATCCCTCTCGCGGTACTCTCCAGCAAGCATCACCCGCTGTTCAACTACTTTAAGCAGCTGTTCGCACAGGTTACGAACCCGCCTATCGACGCGATCCGCGAGAAGATCGTCACTTCAAAAACGGTTTACATCGGGGAGGACGGAAATCTGCTTGAGGAGCAGCCGGAGAACTGTCAGGTGCTTAAGATCGAGAATCCGATCCTGACGAACACCGATATGCTCAAGATCAAGAAGATGAAGGTGCCGGGCTTCAAGGTCGCCGAGGTTCCGATCCTTTACTATAAGAATACAAGCATTGAGAAGGCGATCGACCATCTGTTCCTTGAGGTGGACCGCGCTTACAAAAACGGCGCGAACATCCTTGTCCTGACCGATAAAGGGGTGGATGAGTTCATGATGCCGATTCCGTCGCTGCTTGCGATCTCGGCGGTGCACCAGCACCTGGTCAAGACGAAGAAGCGGACGTCTCTGGCCCTGATCCTTGAGTCCGGCGAGCCGAGAGAAGTGCATCATTTCGCGACGCTGCTCGGCTACGGCGCGAGCGCGATCAACCCGTACCTTGCGCTTGACGCGATCAAAGGCATGGTGGACAGCGGCATGCTGGATAAGGATTATTACGCGGCAGTGGATGATTACAACAGAGCGGTCATCGACGGAATCGTGAAGATCGCGTCGAAGATGGGTATTTCGACGATCCAGTCATATCAGGGCTCGATGATTTTCGAGGCGATCGGAATCAGCAAAGAGGTGATCGACAAATACTTTACGAATACCGTGAGCCGGATCGGCGGCATCACGATGAAGGATATTGAAGATGATGTGGAAGCGCGCCACACGAAGGCGTTCGATCCGCTCGGACTGAAAGAGGATCTGACGCTTGACAGTATGGGATGGCACAAGTCAAGGAGCGCGGGAGAACATCACCGCTACAACCCGCAGACGATCCATATGCTCCAGGAAGCGACGCGGACAGGCAATTATAGACTGTTCAAGGAGTATACGGAGCTCGTCAACAAGGAAGAATCCGGCTACATCCGCAGTACGATGGACTTTAAGTATCCGGAGCACGGCGTTCCGCTTGAGGAGGTCGAGAGCGTGGATTCCATCGTAAGGAGATTCAAGACAGGAGCTATGTCCTACGGCTCCATCTCCCAGGAGGCGCATGAAACGCTGGCGATCGCGATGAACACGCTGCATGGCAAGTCGAACACCGGCGAGGGCGGCGAGAGTCTTGACCGTCTGGTCATCGGGCCGGACGGAAAGAACCGCTGTTCCGCGATCAAGCAGGTCGCTTCCGGACGTTTTGGCGTCACTTCCAGATATCTGGTGAGCGCAAAGGAGATCCAGATCAAGATGGCGCAGGGAGCGAAGCCGGGCGAGGGCGGACATCTGCCGGGCAGAAAGGTGTATCCGTGGATCGCGAAGACAAGGCACTCCACGCCGGGCGTCAGCCTGATCTCTCCGCCGCCGCATCACGATATTTACTCGATCGAGGATCTGGCGCAGCTGATCTATGATCTGAAGAACGCGAACCGCCAGGCGGATATTTCCGTCAAGCTTGTCTCGGAGGCAGGCGTTGGAACTGTCGCGGCGGGCGTGGCGAAGGCGGGCGCGCAGGTGATCCTGATTTCCGGCTATGACGGAGGTACGGGAGCGGCTCCGAGAAGTTCCATTCATCAGGCGGGACTTCCGTGGGAGCTCGGACTTGCGGAGACACACCAGACGCTGCTCATGAACGGACTGAGAAACAAAGTCCGGATCGAGACGGACGGCAAGCTGATGAGCGGCCGCGACGTGGCGATCGCCGCCCTGCTCGGAGCGGAGGAGTTCGGTTTCGCGACAGGACCGCTTGTCACGATGGGCTGCGTTATGATGAGGGTCTGCAACCTTGATACTTGTCCGGTCGGTGTGGCGACACAGAATCCGGAGCTGCGCAAACGGTTCCGCGGCAAACCGGAATATGTCATCAACTTTATGCGCTTTATCGCTCAGGATCTGCGCGAGCATATGGCGAAGCTTGGCTTCCGCACGCTCGACGAGATGGTCGGAAGAAGCGATCTTCTGGTGAAGAAGAAAGAACTGACAAACAAACGCGGCGCGTCGATCGATCTCACGAATATCCTGGAAAATCCGTACGCGGGCAAGGGAGAAAAGGTGACCTTTGATCCGGAGCAGGTGTTTGATTTCGGACTTGAGAAGACGGTTGATGAGAAGATTCTGCTGGAAAAACTCGGGGACGCGCTTGAGAGCGGCCAGAAAAAGAGCATTGAGATCGACGTTTCCAACACGGACCGTGCGCTCGGCACGATTTTCGGTTCCGAGATCACCCGCAGGTATCCGGACGGCCTGGAGGAGGATACCTTTACCGTGAAGTGCCACGGCGCCGGCGGACAGAGCTTCGGAGCGTTTATCCCGAGGGGACTTACGCTTGAGCTGGTGGGGGACAGCAACGATTATTTCGGAAAAGGACTCTCCGGCGGCAAGCTGATCGTCTATCCGCCGACCGGCGTCAAGTTTGCGAAGGACGAGAACATTATTATAGGAAACGTTGCGCTCTATGGAGCGACGAGCGGCAAGGCTTTCATCAACGGAGTGGCCGGCGAACGCTTCTGCGTGCGTAATTCCGGCGCGACCGCGGTTGTGGAAGGAGTCGGGGATCACGGCTGCGAGTATATGACGGGCGGCTGCGCGGTCATTCTCGGCCAGGTCGGAAAGAACTTTGCGGCCGGCATGAGCGGCGGAATCGCCTACGTGCTCGACGAGAACAGCGACCTGTACACAAAGGTCAACAAGAATATGGTATCGATCGAAAAGATCACATCAAAATATGATGTTCAGGAACTGAAGGAACTGATCAGCGAGCATGTGACCTGTACGAATTCTGAGAAAGGCAAGAAAGTGCTCGAGAATTTCGGGGAATACCTGCCGAAGTTCAAGAAGATCATTCCGCATGAATATAAGCAGATGCAGATGGCAATCGTGCAGATGGAGGAGAAGGGCCTTTCAAGCGAGCAGGCTCAGATCGAGGCGTTCTATCTGATCAACACGGATCAGGATGAGTAAACAGGAGGTGTGAATCGTGGGAAAACCGACAGGATTTTTAGACTATAAAAGAGAAAATGACATTGAGACCGCACCTCTGGAGCGTATCGGAAATTTCAATGAGTTTCATACGCCGCTCCCGAAAGAGAAGCAGCAGATCCAGGGTGCGCGCTGTATGGAGTGCGGCGTGCCTTTCTGCCAGGCGGGCGTGATGATCGCCGGCATGGCTTCCGGCTGTCCGCTGAACAATCTCTGCCCGGAGTGGAACGACATGGTGTATCACGGAAACTGGGAGGGAGCGTACAAGCGCCTGACGAAGACGAACTGTTTCCCGGAATTTACTTCACGCGTCTGCCCGGCGCTGTGCGAGGCGGCCTGCACCTGCAATCTTGACAGCGAGCCGGTCGCGACGAAGGCAAATGAGCGCGTTATCATCGAGAACGCGTTTGCCCAGGGAATGGTGCAGCCGTGTCCTCCGCAGGTGCGTACGGGAAAGAAGGTCGCCGTCGTCGGCAGCGGTCCTTCCGGCCTGGCGACAGCGATGCAGCTGAACAAACGCGGACACAGCGTCACGGTCTATGAGCGCAGCGACCGGATCGGAGGCCTGCTCCGCTACGGCATTCCGAACATGAAGCTTGACAAGAAGGTCATTGACCGAAGGCTGAATCTGATGAAAGAGGAAGGCATCGAGTTTGTCACGAACGCGAATGTCGGAGAGAACGTGAAAGCGGAAGACCTGCTCAGAGAGTACGACGCCGTCGTGCTGGCCTGCGGCGCGTCCAACCCGCGCGATATCAATGTTCCGGGGCGTGATTCCAAAGGGATCTACTTCGCGGTGGATTTCCTGAAAGCGACGACGAAAAGTCTGCTCGACTCAGGGTTCAAGGATAAAAAATTTATCCCGGTCAAAGGAAAACATGTGATTGTGATCGGCGGCGGCGATACGGGCAATGACTGTGTCGGAACCTCGATCCGCCTCGGCGCGGCTTCCGTGACGCAGCTGGAGATGATGCCGAAAGCGCCGGATACCCGCGCGGAGAATAACCCGTGGCCGCAGTGGCCGCGCATCTGCAAGACTGATTACGGCCAGCAGGAGGCGATCGCCGTGTTCGGAAAGGATCCGCGTATCTATACGACGACCGTGCAGGAATTTATCCCGAACAAGCGCGGAGAGGTCGCGAAGGCGAAGATCGTAAAGCTTGAGAGCAAAAAGGATGAGAAGACGGGCCGCATGATGATGGTTCCGATTCCGGGAACCGAGGAAGTGATCAAGGCGGACCTCGTGCTGATCGCGGCGGGCTTCCTCGGGGCGCAGAAGTATATCACGGACGCGTTCCAGGTGGCGCTGAATCCGCGCACGAACGTGGCGACCGAGCCCGGCCGTTATGCCTCGAGCGTTCCGAAAGTGTTCACGGCCGGCGATATGCACAGAGGCCAGTCGCTTGTTGTCTGGGCGATCCGCGAAGGACGCGAGGCGGCGCGCGAGGTTGACGAATATCTGATGGGCTATACAAATTTATAAAAAATGGATTTATGCCGTTGTCCGCAAAAGCACAGGCACGGACAATGCGCCAAAGGACAGGATCCTCCCGGAGATTTTCCCCGGGAGGATCCTGTTTCTGATATAGAAAATGTTTCCTCATACCTGTTGTCGTCTCTGCTGTGAGACGGGACTTATATAACTTATATAGTAAAAGGTAAAATAATTTAACAAAAATTTAATTTATCAGAAAAATAACTTGACATGAAGCGGATTGAATTGTATACTATGTTCATGGTGGGAGCAAGGGTTACAGACAAAAATATCCAAATTGCACAAATGGATATGGACGGATTTGTACATAATGCTTCTCCCGTTTGACCGTACAATTTTCATGTGCGTGATGATTCTGTACGGCGCCAAAATAAAAAACAGAAGGAGGAACAAATCAATGAGCAAAAAATTACTTGGTCTGGCACTTGCGGGAGCCATGGTTCTTTCCATGGGCGGCATGACGGCAATGGCAGAAGGCAAAACGGTAGGTATCCTGATGCCGACGCAGTCTTCCGAGCGCTGGATCAACGACGGTGCGAACATGAAGGCTCAGCTCGAGGA
>CANRGB010000047.1 GCA_947630005.1 uncultured Lachnospiraceae bacterium | reverse complement strand
TGGTATGACCCTGCCGAGATGAAGTCCGCTTTCCGCAGGATCGGGAAAGAAGAGGAGCAGCAGCGGGAAGAGATTCAGATCGAGAAAGTGTTCGCGCGGCTGTTTGAGGAGAAAGGCGTGAAATTTACAGAAGAGCAGGTCCTCTGGGTCTGCCGGTTTTTCCGGGCGGCCTCGACGGAATACATCCGGCTGTATCCCAAGGTGGAGGAATCCCTGCGGGAACTGAAAGAGCAGGGAAAGCATATCTATCTGCTGACGAACGCACAGCGGGCATTTACCGAGTATGAGCTGCGCATGCTGAAGATTGAGGAATATTTTGACGGTATTTATATTTCTTCCGATTACGGCGTGAGGAAGCCGAACCGGCTCTTTTTTGAAAAAATGATAGAAGACAGCGGCATCCTCCCGCAGGAGAGCGTCATGGTCGGAAACGATATGGTCTGCGACGTCCAGGGGGCAGAGAACGTGGGACTTAACGCTATTTACATCCAGACGAACCTCTCGCCGGAGTACCCGAAGCCGTAGGGCGCCGCGGAAGCAGAGCGCGGCACGACAGGAGCGCGCCGCGTGAATTTCATGAGAGCATGCGCCGCAGCTACAGCGTGATAACGCTTCCGGAGCAGATCGGGCGCAGCTGCTCTCCCATGATGTTCTTCATAATATCAAAGGCGGTCTTCCCGGTACAGTGGCCGGTATAAAATTCGGAAGGAAGCTTCGCGAGTTCCCGCGCGGTCTCCGAAATACTGCGGATCTCATCGTCCGTGCAGGCCGTCTTTTTCATCATATGGAATCCGCTGACGACGGCGTCGGGCCAGGACTGCCAGATTTCCCGGAAGCGGTTCAGGATATTTAAAATGCCGTTGTGGGCGCAGCCGGACAGCAGTACCTTTTTCCCGTTTTCGCTGATCACAAGACACTGTTCGTGAGAAAAGTCATCCTGCACATCCTTTCCGTCAATCCGCGCGGTGAGCACGCGGTTGCTTTCCGGCCATAATTTTCTCTCCGTAATATTGGAAAACAAAGACAATTCTTCGTCGATCCGGTATTCATCTTCCTCGATCAGGTGCAGATTCGGCAGTTCCAGGATTTTCTTGTCGATGCCGATGTATCGCTCTCCATGAAAGAAATCGCCGGATGCGGACTTTTTCAGATAAATTTCCGCCTTCGTGTTCCGGCGCGCAAAGCCGAGGAGGCCGCCCGCGTGATCGTAATGGCCGTGGCTGATGACGACGGTATCCACCCTCGAAAGATCCGCGCCGAGCACCCGGGCGTTTTCCCAGGTCAGATCCGACGCGCCCGTATCCATCAGAAGCGTGTGACGTCCGGTTTCGATATAAAAGCTGAGTCCGTGCTGGGCCTGTATCTTCTGCGGAATGCCGCAGGAATCCTTTCTTTCCTGATGACAGAGAGAGACGCCCGCTTCCTGCCTTTCGCTGACCGTATCCTCGATTAACGTTGTGATCTTCATCATTGATCTGTGTCCTTTCATTATTTGTATTTAAAATAGCACAGGGGATTCTTTTGTTCAAGGGCTTTGCCGTTTTTTGGTAAGCGAAGCTGTTTTCATATAGATGCAGTATCTGCGAAGTGCGCGGACGGCTTGCATTATGCGGCAAATAGGGATATTATTAGAAGGGAAGATAAGAGAAGGTTTTTCGGTGCAAAAGGAGGAGATATTTATGAATCAGGATACGATCAGAAGGATCAGAAAATTTACGGACGACAGGGACTGGAATCAGTTTCATACGCCGTCCAATCTCGCGAAATCGATTGCGATCGAAGCAGCGGAACTGCTGGAGTGCTTCCAGTGGAGCGAGGAGGAATATGACCTGCAGCATGTGAAGGAGGAGCTGGCGGACGTCCTGGTATACTGTCAGAATATGCTGGACAGCCTCGGCCTGGACGTGGATGAGATCATAAATATGAAGATGGATCAGAATGAGAAGAAATATCCGGTGGAGAAGTCCAGAGGAAATTCTAAGAAATATAATATGCTGGACGCGGGAGAGCCCACGGGCAATTAACGCGGCGGGAGAGAAAAGGGGGTTTGCGATCATGAAAAAAATGTGGAAAACGATTCTGACCGTCTGCTTTCTGCTGGCCGGGCTGCAGCTTGGCGGCATGACAGCCGGCGCCGCCGTCACTGCGGTCACGCCCGGTACCTACACGATCAAAAATGCAGGGACCGGCAAGTATCTGAACGTTTACGGAAACAAAAACGCGAATAAGACCAACATCATGCTCTGGCAGAAAGACGGCACGAACGGGCAGGATTTTAAGATTTACAGCCAGAGCGGTTCGTATGCGCTGAATCCGCTGTGCAGTCCCGGCGGGCGCGTCGTGAATGTCTACGGAAACACGGCGAAAAACGGAAGCAATGTCTGTCTGTGGGACCGGACGAATCACAGCACGCAGCTCTGGAAATTCGACAAGGTAAGCGGCGGGTATGTGATCCGCTGCGCCTTCAATACGAATCTGGTGCTGAACGCGGCGGGCTCTTCGAACGGTTCCAACATAAATATTGCCACCTATGACAAGAATAACGCAAGGCAGGTCTGGACGCTGGAAGATCCGGCGACCGTCCCGAAACCGGCGCCCGGGGATACAGGAGCCGCGCCGGCTTCCCAGATAAAGATCACGGGGACTGCCAGCCCGTCTTCGATCAAAGTCGGAAAATCTTTTTCGCTGAAAGGGAATATTACTTCCGTTTATAATCTTACCCGGATAACGGGAATGATTCTGAAAAGCGACGGCAAAACCGTCGTGTCGCAGATCTCCGTGACCCCGAACAAAAAGTCCTACAGCCTGTACAACAGCACCGTCGACCGGTCGCTTAAGTTCAATAAGCTGGCCGCGGGCACCTATTATTACAAACTGCAGGCGTCAGATGCAGCCGGGAAAACCGTAGTGCTGATCAACCAGAAATTCTCCGTCACTGCCGCGTCTGCGAACAGTCAGGCTTCCTCGGACAGCCAGCTCAGGACACAGATCACAAATACGCACGCAAAAGCGAAATCGCTCGCGGGCCGGAACTCTTTCAACGGATTATGCGGCGCGTACGTTTACTGGCAGCTGAGGGCCAGAGGGATCTGGACCGGGAAAAAGAGCAGCTATGAGAGATCTGCCAACGGAAACAACTGGTATTCCATGCTGTCAAACAGCAAGTATACGAAGTCCAGCGGCGGCTATAAGCTGACCAAATATGCCGGGAAAAACTGCCTGGACGCACTTTCCAATTACGGGAAAAAGGATGTTTACAACATTGTCGTAAGCTATAAGGCTCAGTACGGGTATTCCGTGAAAAATCCAGGCGCCGGACATGTCGTATATATTCACGCGATCAAGGGCGGGAAAGTCTACCTTTCAGAATCGTATACCTACACGTACAAAGGCGTAAAATCAAAAGAAGGACAGCCGCTGGTCATTAATTATTCGGATTTCAAAAAGAACTGGAACAGCATGTACAAAGAGGCGCTCGGCGCGGTCGTTTTCACAAAATAAATTTTGCAATAATATTGAAAAAGAAATTTGATTTTAGTATACTGATAGCGAATAAGCTGCGCTAAGTCAGCGAAAGTAAGGAGAGATTCAAGATGGAATGGAAAAATTTTGACCAGTTGGAAGCGTACGGAAAGCTTGGAAGCCTCAGTCCGGTAGATGTAAAGACTGTCATGGCAGGCGAGAGCGGCGTAAAACGTGTGGCAGAGTACAAAATACCGATGGCGTGCGGGATGCTCTACAGCTACGCGGCCAAGGCGGTGGATGACACGGTTCTGGACGTGCTGCAGGGGCTTGCGGACGAGGCGGAGCTCACGGCGAAGTATGAGGAATTATACAACGGCGCCGTGATCAATACCGGCGAGAAGCGTCTGGTTCTTCATCAGCTCACCAGAGGGCAGCTCGGAAAAGACGTCATCGCGGACGGGGTGAACAAGAGAGAATTTTATGTCGGCCAGCAGAAAAGAGCGGCAGAGTTCGCGAACAAAGTCCACGCGGGCGAGATCTTAAATGAGGCGGGCGAGAAGTACACGACCGCAGTGCAGATCGGCATCGGCGGAAGCGATCTTGGACCGCGCGCGCTGTATTTAAGCCTTGAAAACTGGGCAAAGGTAAACAATACGCTTAAGATGGAAGCGAAATTTATCAGCAATGTCGACCCGGACGACGCGTCGGCGGTTCTTGCGTCTGTCGATGTGGCGCACACGATCTTTGTGCTGGTATCCAAATCCGGAACGACGCTTGAGACCCTGACCAACGAGTCTTTTGTCAAGGACGCGCTCAGCAAGGCGGGTCTGGATCCGTCGAAACACATGGTCGCGGTTACAAGCGAGACGTCTCCGCTCGCGGGCAATCCGGATTATCTGGATTCGTTCTACATGGATGATTATATCGGCGGAAGATATTCTTCTTCCTCCGCGGTCGGCGGAGTGATCCTGTCCCTCGCGTTCGGTCCGGAGGTATTTGCCCGGATCCTGAAGGGCGCGGCTGAGGAAGACGTGCTGGCGAAGAATCCGGATATCCGGAAAAACGCGGCTCTGATGGACGCGCTGATCGGCGTATATGAGCGGAACTTCCTCGGTTACGGCGAGACGGCAGTTCTTCCGTATTCACAGGGATTAAGCCGCTTCCCGGCGCATCTGCAGCAGCTTGACATGGAGTCAAACGGCAAGAGCGTGAACCGTTTCGGCGAGCCGGTGAATTATTCGACAGGGCCGGTCATCTTCGGAGAGCCCGGAACAAACGGACAGCATTCCTTCTACCAGCTTCTGCATCAGGGAACGGATATCGTTCCGCTGCAGTTTGTCGGATTTAAGAAGAATCAGATCGGGAATGATGTTGTGATCCAGGGAAGCACGAGCCAGCAGAAGCTCAGCGCCAATGTGGCGGCCCAGATCATGGCGTTTGCCTGCGGCAAGGATGATGAGAATCCGAACAAGTACTTCAAGGGCGGAAGACCGTCGAGCATCATTGTCGGCGATCAGCTTGTACCGGAAACACTTGGCGCGCTTCTTGCCCACTTCGAGAACAAGGTTATGTTCCAGGGCTTTGTGTGGAACCTGAACAGCTTCGATCAGGAAGGCGTACAGCTCGGAAAGGTGCTTGCGAAGAAAGTGCTCGCAAAGGATACGGACGGCGCGCTCACCGCATACAGCGAGATGCTGGAGATCTTTTAAACGGTTTTTTTGAATATTCCGTTTGCCATTTCGTTTACAGGAAATGAACGACAGAAAAATAACACGTCCTTCCGGATCTGGAAAGCGCCGGAAGGGCGTGTTTTTGTGACGAATTTAACGATGGAATGGTATAGTTTTTCCCTGGATCGTCGCTGCAAAGGTTTGGAAGCCGTACTCTGCTCCCTCTCCATTATTACGGAATCGCTCCTGGATAACGGAGGGCAGGATTTGACGGTATTCATCATAAGTGATGCAGTCATAATCATAGAAGAAGCCGCGTGACAGAGGGGTCCGTCTCTGGGAGGTCAAGCAGATAAAATTGACGTGCAGAGTTGTCCGTTTTGTATCATGGAAACGGACGAGCACAAACCATTCCGTGCCGGTTTTATAAACAGGGATGACCTGCTCTACTTCTGCGGTATGGGAAGCGAGAATATGATTGAGCTCAGGGATGGAGAGACACTGGCGGTTCCAATATAGCTCATGATGTCCGCAGTGCTTTCTTTGGGCAGACACGCAGTATAATTTGCGGCCGTCGAGGACATAACCGTCCTCCATAGTCAGGTCGTTTACATTGCAGCTTCTCAGGCGGGAATACGCGAGGGGCGCCCCGCCCGCAGGAACGCTCGGTGTGCCTTTTTCGTCATGAAATTCTACGGAGGCCGTAATGCATTCATCTGAATGATAGCAGCCCTCCAGGGAAACGCTTGTGGCCGTATGCCGGGAAAGCAGGCGGTTGAACTCGTTGATCGTGATCCGTTCGTGGTCGTAAAAAAATTCGTGTGATCCAAGGTTTTTGTCCAGGTTGGTGATAGAAAAAAGTCTCCGTCCCTGTAAGGTTTCTTTTCCAAAATCCTCCAGATGCTCTTTACAGTCAAGACTGAATATGTTTTTGAAAAATCCCATAAAATTCTCCTTTCTTTTTTTGGAAGCCGTTTTCCAGGCCTCTGTGACGTGCTGCCGTTATGGAAGCGTCTGTTTCCTTTGAATTATATTGTAGTCTGGCGAAGATGCGTAATCAATGCAAAAGGGCGCTTGTGGGACTGCAGAAAAATGCAGCAAAAATCATTTTTGTCTGCAAAATGCTGCAGTGACAGATGAAAGAATCTCTGCTATCATCAGATGCAGGTTTCGGGAAAAGAGCCTGAGAGATGTCGGGCGTTTCTTGTAAAGGAGGAAGGAGAAGAGGGATGCGGGATGATGAAAATAAAAACGGCTTTGTATGATCAGATTTTATCGGTTTTTCAGTATAAAGGGGCGGAGCGCGGAGGTTTGCTTCTGATAAAGAAAAATGAAATTGTGGGGTTTTATCTGGATCAGGAGGAATTCCTTCATGAGCTTTCTTATAAACCAGGTTTCTCTATACGCTATGCTATGATGGAGGCCATCAGCAAAAATTTTGATACGGCGTTTATACACTGCCACCCGCAGTTATCCAGTCTTTCAGAGGGCGATCTTTCTTTTGCAAGGGGCTTCCTTTCCATAAATGGATGGAAGCAGATCGGGATGGCACTTGTGGCCGGGAAATCCCTGGGTTATTACCAGGTGACAGAGGACGGCTGTCGGGAAGAACAGGTGGAAATCGTATCTTCCTAGAGCACCGTGGAAAAAACGTCGCTTTCACGGCATACGGAAAAGAAAGCTTTTGTATTTTCGATGAAATGCCGGGGAGGGGTATGCATTGAAAAAAGAAAACGGCTGCGCTATACTATTTAAAAAACCAAGGGATAATCCTTTTTAACAGTGGAAGGAGGTTGTATCATGGCGGATGACTGCGGGACAAAAGAGGATGAGGGGATGTATTATCTGAGAAATGTGCAGGAGCTTCTTTATGTCAATCTGTTAAAGGGCGCGAAACCAGGACAGGGCGCATTCCTGCAGGAGCATTTTGGCGACTGGCTTTATGAAGAAAAGAAGAGTAACTATGACGATCCGGAAATACTGGGGTTCGACGTAAATTTGAAAGAAAAATGGAGAACATCGAACGAGGAAACCCATTTTTTGAACAATTTTTTTGGCCCTGGAAAAAACGGGGCATATCGCTCCCGGAAAAGATTTTTTGAGCGCAGGGTCAACGCCCGGCGGAAGGTTCAGGATTCCTGCGCCTTAGGCGGAAAGTCCATCGTCCAAAGCATGACAGAGCTTCAAAAGGAATGGCTGGAGGAACGTATGAATATTCAGCAGAAGTTTTCCTTCCGGGAATTTTGTCAGGCGGTAAGCAGCTACCTGGACAGCATCCAGTCCGCCCCATGGATAGAGCCGGAATTTCGCGCTTTATTTGCATTTATCAAAAAGCAGCTGGAGCAAAAGGATATCTCTCATTATGCGGCGGCTCTCACCTGGCTGCTGCTGGGGGCGTTCCTGCAGGAGGAGATTGTCGGGCTTGCTTCTATGTTTGAGGTGAAAATGACGGAGGACGCCATGAATGCCAATTCCGTGTTCACGGAGCGCTATCGCCTTATAGTGGAAGATGCGGAGCCCTATGTGGAGCGGCCATGGCAGATGGGGGCTCTAAAGCAGTTGTTTTCCGCATCTCCCGGCAAAAGAATCGTATATGTTTCCGGCATGGGAGGAGAGGGGAAAAGCTTTCTTGCCAGGGCCTGCGCTACAGAGCGGTCTGAAAAAGAGCCGAACAGCGTTCTCTGGCTTACCTATATCCCGGACCGCGCGGCTTCCTTTTCCATGCTTTTGCAGGAAAACGGCTATAAGGCAGAATATGCCGAAGAACTGAAAAATGCCCGGAGCAGTTTTTTGATCGTCGTGGATAATCTGAGCAGCCAGAATAAAAATTTTTTAAAGAGCCTGAAGAATGATACCGGAAATGCGGATCTTCTGATCACGACACGGCTTAGTCCGTTTTCCATTCGGGCAAATGACCCGAAGGCCCAGATTCTTTCTCTGGAGGGAGAAGGGGATGAGGAAAAAATGTTCTGTGCCGCAGTATTTGCAAAGAATTACGAGGCGGAACCGCAGGATGCACAACAAAAGCGCATAGAAGAGCAGGAATGGCCTTTCATTCATCGAATCTGCGCCTGCCTGGGCTATAATCCGCAGGCCGCGGCCCTGGCTGCCTGCGAGGTGCGGGAATATGGAAGGCAGGGGCGGTCGCTCGGCGAATTTGCCCAAAAGCTTGAGAGCGGAGGGATTTCCGCAGCCCACAGGGAGGGCTCGGCTATTTACTGGGAACGCTCTGATGGATATCAGGTATTCCTTTCCATGCTCGAAATCCTTAAGGAAATTTTCCCGGAGGCTGCTGCCGGGAAGCCTCCCTTTTCTCTGGCCGAGAAACAGATTTTTGCCTTTTTATCATTGTTTCCGGGCGAGCATCTCCCATTGACTTATGTCTGTGAGCTGATGGGGGATTACGGAGACTGCGGGCAGATTGATTCCAACTGCAGGAGAATGATTAAAATGAGCCGGCTGCAGGGCAGCGCGAAACAGGGGTGGGTGGCTTTGCATCCTCTGGTGAAGGAGCTGCTTTGCCTTGAGAAACAGGGGTCATTGCTTTCGGATTCTGAAAAGAAGGATTTCTTTGGTCATCTTATGAGAAACTGGATCGCCATGGATGAAACGCGGCGGATGCAGGAGCCGCATTTATTCCGACGTCTGTGGGAGCGCTCAGGGATTCGGGCGGATATGGATTCCAAAGAGAATGCGATCGTTCGTTATATCCGCGGCAGCCTGCCGGAAGAGCTTCGTGAGAAGCTGTTTTGCTCCCGGCCATTTTCCGTGTTTGCCTGTGCCGAGATGCCGGACAAAAGGGTTTACCTGTATTATGACCTCAGACGGCAGAAGGAAGAGGTATATTTGTGCTGTGAGAGATCTGTATGGAGGGCTCCGGCGGAGCGGGCGCTCCCGGCGGAGACCGGGCAGGTGAAACTTCTGCATTTGCGGTATGAAGCCGAGGCGCCGGAAGATCTGATCCTTCCGGATATGCTGTCCGGGTGTCCGATTCTGGAAATTCCGCCCGCGTTTTGCCGGGGCAGGAAGATCAGAAATTTAAAGCTCCCTTCCTGTTTAAAGCGGATTGGCTGGGGTGCATTTTTCCAGGCGTCCATTCAGAATTCTTTGTGCATTCCGGAGGGTGTGACGGAGCTGGGAGAGATGGCCTTTGGCTATTTGCGGTCGGGACATGCGCTTACCCTTCCTGCGCATCTTCGAGAGATTCCGGATAATGCGTTTAACCGCTGCGATTTTGTCGGGAAGCTGGAGATCCCCGACAGCGTCGTAAAAATCGGAAAAAATGCTTTTGAACGGTGCACAGGGCTGAGCAGTCTTCGTTTATCCGAAAATCTGCTCATTATTGAGGACGAGGCGTTTAAGAACTGCGGTTTTGCCGGCGATCTGTTTCTTCCGAATTCCGTGCGCGTAATCGGACAGTCCGCTTTTGAGAATTGCAAAAATCTGAATGGAACGCTGCATCTGCCTGAAAGGGTGGATATAATAGGGGAACGGGCGTTTCATAGATGTGCGGGTCTGAAAGGGGAGATAAAACTTCCGGAGTCCATAAGTGTGGTCGGGGGGCTGTCCTTTGCCCGATGTCCTGCTTTAATTCCGCCTGCGGAGCAGGAGATGGAACGGCTGGTTGAAAATGGAGCGGAGATTGGCGAGGCGGCCTTTGATACATGGAGGGATGTGGGCAAAAAAGACAACGCAGGAAAAAAGGACGACGCTTGGGATATGTGGCTGCGTTTAGCAGGATATGATCCGGCACAGGAGAGCCGGTATGCGCCGTTTCTGAACGAACCCGACGACGATCCGCCCATTTTTGAAGCGCAGCCGGAAATTATTTTTACGGAGGCGGACGCCGCGGATCTACAGGGGGAAGGCCTGTACGTCCCGGAGAATGTGACGCAGATTGGTCCCAATGCCTGTAAGGACGGGCTTTTTCGGGGGGAGCTGCGCCTTCCGCCGCGGCTGCGCCGTATTTGCCAGGGAGCTTTTCAAAATTGTGCGGGGCTTGCGGGAGAATTGCGGCTGCCGCGATTTTCCCTGACCAGAATTGAAGAGAGGGCGTTCCAGGGCTGCGTGGGATTTAGAGGAAATCTGGAGCTTCCGCATAGTCTGGAGTATATCGGAGAGAAGGCGTTCCAGGGCTGCGCGGGACTTAGAGGGAATCTGAAGCTTCCATATGGGCTGAAGTATATCGAAGAGAAGGCATTCCAGGGCTGCACGGGTCTTGAAGGAAATCTGAAGCTTCCATATGGGCTGAAGTATATCGGAGAGAGGGCATTCCAGGGCTGCGTGGGGCTTCGGGGAACTCTTGCGATCAGCGGCGATATAACCATCTGCTCCGGCGCCTTTGCGGATACCGGATTTGAACACGTTATCATTACCTCGGAGAATCTGTCGATTGCTCCCGATGCTTTTGAAAACTGCAGTGTGGAGATTGTCGGTCCTGCTTTTTCTGCCGCGGAACAGTTTGCGGATCTGAATAATCTGCCGTTCCGCCTTTTGGAGGAGCAGGAAGGCGAAGGAACATAAATAATTAATATATCAGATTTTAAGACATCATAACTGTGATTACCTTTTTGATTACTTCTTGATTACCACAAAAAATAAAATGCCTAAAAACCTTATAAAATCAAGGTTTTTAGGCACCCTATAAATGGAGATAGGGGGACTCGAACCCCTGACCTATGCGTTGCGAACGCATCGCTCTCCCAACTGAGCTATATCCCCAGATAATGGAAGCAAGGAGGCTCGAACTCCTGACCTCTCGCGTGTGAGGCGAACGCTCATCCCAGCTGAGCTATGCTTCCATCTCCATCTGGGGGATATTATAGCATTATTTTTGAAAATTTCAATAGTTTTTTTCAAAAAATGTCAAATTTATTTTTGATTCAGATTTTATAGGCCACAAGCGCGATTTTTTCCCCTCTGTCATCGGAGAGCTGCTGTTCCAGACTGCTCAGATTCCGGAGGTTGTCTTCGGTCAGATCGGCAAAGTGGTCTTCTTCCTGGAGCGCGCCGAGCATGCGTTCCGCGGCTGATTTGCAGGAGGCCGGAAGCTCTGCGGCGTCGGAATGAATCTGTGTCATAAAACCACCTCCTGTCCGTGTGTAAAATCGGGACCCGGGCAGCCGTGCTGCGGAATCTCCAGCGGGATACCGCCGGGGTTGGTGCTTTCCGGTGCGCTGCGCCCCGGAAGTTCGTCCGGGATTCCATTTGCGCCGCCGCTTTTTGGCCGGTTCCTTCCGGGGAGCTCATCAGGGATCGTTTCTGCGGCGCGGGTGTTTCTCGGAAGATGGGTTTTCGGGATATTCCCGTCGTCATAATTCATGGATAAGTTTTCTGTCTGTGTCATGGTGCTCCTTATCTGCTTCAACAATGATTTCTAAACTTTCCCGTCCGATGTCCATTCGCCGGTGCATGCGGGCATACCCGCCGATGGCCGCCGTCCGGGGCTTTTTTCAATAAGTTACCGGATTAGTCTGCGCGGAAACGGAAATATTATACACATCCGGCGGCAGCAGTCCGGGAAAACTGCGGTGGCCCGGAACGGGAAAAGATTCTTTTCGCGCAAGGTTGACAGCGTTCGCGCGAAATGTTACCATGCGAAGTGGATTAAAAATTTACTTTAGAGATGCAGAAAGAACTGCCGCGTATATCGGAGGGTATTGTTTCTGGCCCGCCGGAATGGAAGAGGAACTGCAGAGGAGGGAGGAATTTACATATGACATTGGATAAGCTGCCGATCGGCGAGATGGGAATCATCCGGACTGTAAACGGAGAAGGTCCGCTGCGGTGCAGACTGCTCGATATGGGGCTGATCCCCGGAACAAAGGTTATGGTGAGGAAGGTTGCTCCGATGGGGGACCCGGTCGAGATCCATCTGAGAGGATATGAGCTGACGATCCGCATCGTGGACGCGCAGGAAATTGAGATTGAGAGACTGCCGCAGGAGGTGAGCGCATGATCTTCGCTCTGGTCGGCAATCAGAATTGCGGAAAAACGACGCTTTTTAACCAGCTTACCGGTTCGAACCAGCATGTCGGAAATTTCCCGGGCGTAACGGTGGACCAGAAGGTGGGCGAGGTACGTTCGATGAAGAACTGCTCGGTGGTCGATCTGCCGGGGATCTACTCGATCCGGCCCTATACGACGGAAGAGATTGTGACGAGGGATTTCATCCTGAATCAGAAGCCGGACGGGATCCTGAATATCGTGGACGCGACGA
Organism: uncultured Lachnospiraceae bacterium; assembly: GCA_947630005.1. Lineage (GTDB taxonomy): Bacteria > Bacillota > Clostridia > Lachnospirales > Lachnospiraceae > Choladousia. The sequence continues at coordinate 9,576 of CANRGB010000047.1, read as the reverse complement.
ATATTGAGCGGAATCTGTATCTGACGCTGCAGCTGATCGAGATGCATGTGCCGATGGTACTTGCCCTGAATATGATGGATGAGGTGCGGAGCAACGGCGGTACGGTCGACGTGCGGAAAATGTCGGAGCTTCTGGGGATCCCGGTCATCCCGATCAGCGCCGTGAAAAATGAGGGAATCGACGAGCTGATCCATACCATGGCGGAGACGGCGAAAAAACGGCAGTATCCCCTGCTGATGGATTTCTGTGATCCGGGCCCTGTCCACCGCTGTATCCACGCGGTGTCGCACCTGATCGAGGATCACGCGCAGCGCCTTGAGATCTCGGCGAGATTTGCCGGGACAAAGCTGATCGAGGGGGACGAGGATATCATCGGGCGGCTCGGCCTGAATCAGAACGAGCTCGATATGATGGAACACAGTATTGTGGAGATGGAGCATGAGTGCGGACTGGACAGGAACGCGGCTCTTGCGGAGATGCGGTATGTTTTTATTGAAAAGGTCTGTGAACAGGCGGTTGTCAAGTGCAGGGAGAGCAGAGAACACGTGCGCAGCCTGAAGATTGACAGCGTGCTGACAAATAAATATCTGGCGCTTCCGCTGTTTCTGCTGATCATGCTGTTTATTTTCTGGATGACGTTCAGTGTCGCGGGCGCTTACTTAAGCGATCTGCTCGCGGCCGGAATTGATGCCGTGACGGCGGCGGTGAATGCGGCGCTGGTTAATTACGGAATCAATCCGGTTGTGCGGAGCCTTGTGATCGACGGCGTTTTCGCGGGCGTCGGCAGTGTGCTGAGCTTTCTGCCGATCATCGTCGTGCTGTTCTTTTTCCTCTCGATTCTGGAGGATACCGGCTATATGGCGCGCGTGGCGTTCGTCATGGACAAGCTGCTGCGGAAGATCGGTCTCTCCGGGAGAAGTTTCGTGCCGATGCTGATCGGTTTCGGGTGTTCGGTTCCGGCGATCATGGCGTCGCGCACTCTGTCCTCGGAGCGGGACCGGAAGATGACGATCCTCTTGACGCCGTTTATGAGCTGTTCCGCGAAGATCCCGATCTACGCGGTATTTGTGGCGGCGTTTTTCGCGAAATATCAGGCGCTGGCGATGATCGGCCTGTATGTGTTCGGCATGATCGTCGGCGTTGTCTGTTCGATTATTATGGATAAGACCGTGTTCCGGGGCAATCCTGTGCCGTTCGTCATGGAACTGCCGAACTACCGCTTTCCGTCGGCAAAGAGCGTGCTTCTGCTGATGTGGGAGAAGGGAAGGGACTTTATCCAGAAAGCGTTCACGATCATTTTTGTGGCGACCGTGCTGATCTGGTTCCTTCAGACCTTTGATCTGCGGCTGAATGTGGTCGAAGACAGCGCCGACAGCCTGCTTGCGATCGCGGGACGGTGGATCGCGCCGGTCTTCCGGCCGCTTGGCTTTGAGGACTGGAGAGTGTCGACGTCGCTGATCACAGGCTTCACGGCAAAGGAGGCGGTGGTGAGCACGATGAGCGTTCTGCTCGGCACATCGATGGAGAATCTCGGAGCGGGGCTTTCCGCTGTGTTTACACCGCTTACGGCAGCCAGCTTTCTGGTGTTTACGCTGCTGTACACGCCGTGCGTGGCCGCGATCGCGGCGATCCGGAGAGAACTTCGCTCTGGGCTTCAGGCGGCGGGAGTCGCGGCGATGCAGTGCGGGATCGCGTGGCTGGCGGCTTTTGTGGTGTATCAGGTGCTGAATCTGATCTTCTAGGCAGGAGCGCGGCAGTTGGCAGAAGTTTCATTTGAGGCGGGGCGGCAGGAAAAGCTGCCGGATCCCGGAATGATGAGGGAGTCATATGAAGACGGCGGATTATGTGATTGTGGCCGTGATACTGATCTGGTTCTGTATCGCGGTCCGGATTATAATAAAGAACCGGGGAGGCTGCGGCTGCGGTGCAGGCAAAAAGGGCTGTGCCGGCTGCAGCGGCGCGTGCGGTGCGGGCAAAAAGGGCTGTGCCGGCTGCAGCGGCGCGTGCGGTGCGGACAAAAAAGGCTGTGACGGCTGTGCGCGGAAACCCCGATGACGGAAAAGTCTGCCAGATATAAGGCAGGCGGGGACAGGGGATCGGGGCGGACCCCGGAAACACAGGGAGGAACGAAAGGTGTCAATCGAAATTGTCAGAAATTATCTGAAGAAATGGAACGCGGACGGGCGGATCCTGGAGTTTGACGTGTCGAGCGCCACCGTGGAGCTGGCGGCCCAGGCGGTGGGCTGCGAGCCCGCGCGGATCGCGAAGACGCTGTCTTTTAAAGTGCAGGATCACTGTATCCTGATTGTCGCGGCGGGGGACGCGAAAGTGGACAATGCCAAGTACAAGGCGGTATTCCATACGAAAGCGAAGATGCTGCCGCATGATGAAGTGCCGGAACTGATCGGCCACGCGGTGGGCGGCGTCTGTCCGTTTGGAGTAAAGCCCGGGGTGGAGGTATACCTCGATGAGTCCTTAAAACGGTTTGAGACGGTATTTCCGGCTGCCGGGAGCAGCAGCAGCGCGATCGAGGTGACGATGGAACAGCTGGAGCAGTATTCCGGGGGAACATGGATCGACGTGTGCAAGGGGTACTGAGTTACGATACTGACGCAGATGCGGCGGCGAATCTCCGGTTGTCATTTGATATAAAATATAGTAAGATAATTGTCTGGAGAACCGGCTGCGGCGCACGGAACGAGCAAAACGAAAATTGTTTTGTCGTTCCCTGTAAAATATGGAATCCGTCCGGACGCCGGCATGAAAACGGGAACCTGTATCGGTCACAGATGAAAGAATAAAATGGAGGACTGGCAAGATGGATTTAAAAGGACGCAATTTTTTGACACTGAAGGATTACACGCCGGAGGAGATTCTGTATCTTCTGGATCTCGCGGCACAGCTGAAGGCGGAGAAAAAGCAGGGGATCGCAAGGCAGATGCGCCCCGGCATGAATATCGCGCTGATTTTTGAGAAGACAAGCACGCGCACGCGCTGTTCCTTTGAGGTGGCCGCGCATGACCTCGGGATCCAGGTGACTTATCTCGATCCGCAGGGATCTCAGATCGGGAAAAAGGAAAGCATTGCGGATACGGCACGCGTGCTTGGCCGCATGTTTGACGGGATCGAGTACCGCGGCTACGGGCAGGAGATCGTGGAGGAGCTCGCGAAGTACGCGGGTGTTCCGGTGTGGAACGGTCTGACCAACGAGTATCATCCGACGCAGATTCTTGCCGACCTTCTGACGATCCGGGAGAAATTCGGGGATCTGAAGGGCAGAAAACTGGCCTACTTCGGGGACGCGCGCTACAACATGGGAAATTCTCTGATGATCGCCTGCTCAAAGCTTGGCATGCATTTCGCGGCCTGCTCCGCGAAGGAATACTTCCCGTCCGAAGAGCTTGTAAAGCTCTGTGAATCATACGCGGCAGAGAGCGGGGCCACGATCACGCTCACGGAGGATGCCGCGCAGGGCGCGAAAGACGCGGACGTTATCTACACGGACGTTTGGGTTTCCATGGGAGAGCCGGATGAAGTGTGGGCGGAGCGCATCAAAATGCTGCTTCCCTATCAGGTGAACAGCAAGGTCATGGGATACGCGAAAAAAGACGCCGTTTTCATGCACTGTCTGCCGGCGTTCCACGATCTCGGAACAAAGATCGGGCGTGAGATTCATGAAAAATTCGGCCTTGAGGCGATGGAAGTCACGAACGATGTGTTCGAGTCTGCGCAGTCGGTGGTATTTGACGAGGCGGAAAACCGCATGCATACGATCAAGGCGGTGATCGCGGCGACGCTTGGAATCTGACATGCCGCGGCGTTTGGAGCATAAGAGGTTATGAGAAAGTTCAGTGAGAAGGATATCCGTAAACTGGAACTGCTGAGCACTGTCACAGCGCTGCTGCTGGCGGTGTTTTGCGTTATTTATCTGTTTGATTCTGTGAGAAACAGCCGGATGCTGTATCTGCTGCTTGTCCTGGGGATCATTCTGTATCTGATGGAAGCGTTTATAGATATTATCCGCCAGTGTTACTGCAGGATGCTCGTCTCGGCGGGAATGTTTCTGATATGCGCGTCCGTGCTGATGTATCTGATATGATGCGGCGGAGGCAGGAAAAGCGGCGCCGCAGGGTGCAGCGATAAAATGAACGAGAGGGAGTATGTGATGAAGCGAGCGATACTGACTGCTTTGCAGCGGACAGAGGATTATGTGTCGGGGCAGGAACTCTGCAGCTGGCTTGGGGTGTCGAGAACCGCCGTCTGGAAAGTAATAAATCAGCTGAAAGAGGACGGCTATGAAATCGAGTCCGTCCCGCACAAGGGTTATCGGATCCTGCACAGCCCGGACTATGTTACGGCCGAGCAGGTGGGAAGTCTGCTGCGGACAGTCTGGGCGGGCGGAGAAATACATTATTTTGAGACGACGGATTCCACCAACAATGAAGCGAGAAAGCTCGCGGAGCAGGGCGCGCCTCACGGAACGCTGGTTCTGGCTGATTTTCAGGAGAGCGGAAAAGGGCGCAGGGGACGCGCGTGGAGCGCTCCGAAAGGAACGTCCGTCATGATGAGCCTTGTGGTGCGGCCCAGTCTTCCGCCGGAGCGCGCCTCGATGATGACGCTGCTCATGGGAATGGCCGTCTCCGCCGCTGTGCGCGGGCTGTGCGGCCTGGAAGTGTCCATCAAATGGCCGAACGATGTCGTCGCGGACAGGAAGAAAATCTGCGGGATCCTGACGGAAATGAGCTGCGAGATCGATTATATCAATTATCTTGTGATCGGGACCGGGATCAATGTAAACCTGGATGAGTTTCCCGAAGATCTGCGGCAGAAGGCCTCGTCGATCCATCTTCTGACCGGGGAAAAGGTCAGCCGCGCCGCGCTTGCCGCTTTCTGCCTGAAAAAGTTTGAATACTATTACGGACGCTTTATGGAAACGCAGGATATGTCTTTGCTTCAGGAAGAGTACAATGATCTGCTCGCGGGGAAGGACGGCGCGGTGCGCGTGCTAGAGCCGGGGCATGAATACGACGGCGTCTCGCGGGGAATCAATGAGCGGGGCGAACTCCTGGTCGAGTCCGGGGACGGAACCGTCCGGCAGGTGTATGCCGGCGAGGTGTCGGTCAGAGGAATTTACGGATATGTCTGAGGAGAAGGCTGCCGAAGACATGAGCCGTCCGGCGCGTTTCCGGCAGAAGCCAAAACGATCCGCGGCGCCGTTTTTTCCGGCGGCGTCTGGCGGGCGGAACAGAAATATGTCTGGACAGGGAGGGTGAAAAGATGCGATCTGACGAAAGGACCGCGGACAGTCAGGAAAAGGGGAAAGAAAGAGGTGCGGACCGCGCCGGGAAGGGTACGGTGACGGTCTGCGGGGCAAGCGCTTATGAGGAGAAGTATTATCTGAATCCTGTGTTTGCGCGGATGCCCCGTCCGATCCGGGATGAGCTTCAGATTATCTGTGTGATGTTTACGCAGGACGTCGGCGGCGTTTTTACGCTGGAAATGGATGCGGACGGGAAGCTGCAGATGCGCACGGAATCCCGCGGGGATGATTTTTCTTTTGACGAGATCGGAAGCGTGCTCAGGATCAAGGAACTGCAGCGGACGAAAAGCGAGCTGTTCCGGTCGCTGGAGCTGTATTACAGCCTGATTGTGCGGTCTGACGAAAAGGAGAATAATCAGAAAAAAACAGCTGCGAAAGGAACAGGCTCTGACTTATGAAAATCGGGGAGGTAGAACTGGAAAACAACGTGATTCTGGCGCCGATGGCCGGGGTGACGGATCTGCCGTTCCGCCTGCTGTGCAAAGAGCAGGGGGCCGGGCTGATCTGCATGGAGATGGTGAGTGCGAAGGCCATCGCCTACCATAACCGCAACACGGAGGCGCTTCTTGAGACGGCTCCCGGCGAGAGGCCGGTGTCGCTGCAGCTTTTCGGGGCGGATCCGGATATCATCAGCGAAATGGCGGCGTATATAGAAGAGCGGCCGTTTGACATCCTTGATCTGAACATGGGATGTCCCGTGCCGAAGGTGGCGGGAAACGGGGAGGGTTCGGCGCTGATGCGGAATCCGAAGCTGGTGGAGGAGATCGTCACGAAGACTGCGCGCGCGATTAAAAAGCCGGTCACGGTAAAGATCCGGAAAGGCTTCACGGAGAACGAAGTCAACGCGGCTGAGATCGCGCGGATCGCGGAAGCGTCCGGCGCCGCGGCCGTCGCGGTTCACGGAAGAACGCGGGAACAGTTTTACGCGGGAAAGGCGGACTGGGATATCATCCGCCAGGTGAAAGAAGCGGTGAAAATTCCGGTCATCGGGAACGGGGATGTGGATTCTCCGCAGAAGGCGAAAGAACTTCTCGAACAGACCGGCTGCGACGGCGTGATGGTCGGGCGCGCGGCGCGCGGGAATCCGTGGATCTTCCGAAGGATCACGGAGTATCTGAAAGAGGGAGTCCTGCTGCCGCCTCCGGAAAAAGAGGAAGTGCTCGCGATGATGCTGCGCCATACGCGGATGCAGGTTGAAAAAAAGGGAGAATATCTGGGGATCCGTGAGATGCGCAAGCATATTTCCTGGTACACGGCCGGGTTTCCGAATTCGGCCAGACTGCGGGCGGCTGTGAACCAGACGGAAACGTATGAAGAGATGAAGAACCTGCTTACGGAGAAATTTTCCGGGTAATTCCCGGAGTTTCTCCTTTTAGAATCGATCTCAGAGGAGGCTGCTATGATTCTGGCGATTGTTTCTGCTCCATGCAAGGTTTGAGGATACTGCATGGAGCGATAAGGGCCCCGCGGCGGGCTCATGTCCTCAGACTTTGCGATTTTGACTGTCATATAATAAAATCAAAGGAGCAAAGTCAAAATGAAAAACACATACAAAGAACTGAAACCATTTTTTATCCTCTGGCTGACTCAGTCGCTGTCGCAGCTGGGGAGCGCCATGACGGGTTTCGCGCTGACGCTGTGGCTGTATGAAAGGACCGGCTCGGCGCTGAAGACGGCGATGCTGTCCGTCTGCTCTTACACGCCTTATGTGCTGATGAGCATTTTTGCCGGGGCGCTCTCTGACCGGTGGGATAAGAAGAAAACCATGCTTGCCTGTGATACGTTCGCCGCGTGCTGTTCGGCTGTGGTATTGTTTCTGCTGAAAACGGATTCTCTGCTGCCTGTTCATATGTATGTCCTGAACGCGGTCAGCGGTCTGATGAATACGGTACAGCAGCCTGCCGGCGAGGTGGCGATGACGCTGATCACGCCGAAAGAGCAGTATCAGAGAACGAGCGGTCTGAGGTCGTTCTCAAATTCCCTCGTCACGATCCTGCATCCGGTACTTGCGGCGCCGGTCTACGCGGCCGCGGGCATGGACGGCGTGATCTGCCTTGATCTTCTGACCTTTGCCGCCGCTTTCTTCGCGCTGGCTTTCTTTGTGCGCATCCCTCCGGTAGGCGTACGGGAGGAAGGGGCTCCGAAAGAACGGCTTATGGTCAGCGTGAAGGAAGGACTGACGTATCTGTGCCGGAATGGGCTTGTCCTCTGGCTGATTTTATTCCTTGCCGGCGTGAATTTTGTGGCGTCCGCGTTCGACGCGGCGCTGCCGCCCTATGTGCTTTCCAGGGAAAATGGAGGGAAAGAGGTGCTGGGGATCGTTACCTCATGCGCCGGGATCGCGACCCTGGCGGGGAGCCTTCTGGCGGCTGTCCTTCCGGCACCGAAAAACCGTGTCCGCGTCGTTTATCTGACGATTCTGTTTTCTCTGGGATCGGAGAATTTTATACTGGCGTTCGCCCGGACGCCGGCGTGGTGGTGCGCCGCGCAGATTGTCGGGTGGTCCGTCATTCCCCTGATGAATGTCAGTCTTGATGTGATCGTGCGCAGCACTGTTCCGCCGAAGATGCAGGGACGGATCTACGCCTGCCGGAACACGCTGCAGTTTTTTACCATCCCTCTGGGAACCTTCGCGGGAGGATTCATGACGGATAAGGTCTGTGAACCTCTGATGGCGCTGGCAGATCCGGAAGGGCTTCCGGCGCGGATGTTCGGCACCGGCAAAGGTTCCGGCTCGGCGCTTTTGATGTTCCTGCTCGGCATCGCCGGCGTGACCGTCTGTCTTGTGTTCGGAAGGATCCTCAGAAGATATACCTGACAGGTTGTCAGAAATATTGTGTCCTGAACCCGGATTCCTGACAGTACCGGTCCGCGGCAGAATCCTTATAACAGCGGATCGTGACCGCCTTATTGATGATCCACGGTCCGATATACCCCGGATCGTGGCGGATTTCCAGGTATTTCAGATTCCTGCATCCGTGAAAGACCCATTTTCCGATATGCCGGACGCTTTCGGGCAGATGCACTTCTGTCAGAGAAGTACATTTGTGGAAGGCGCTGTCGCCGATCCAGACAAGGGAATCCGGCAGTTCCAGAGATTCCAGCTGGCAGGAATAGAAGGCTTCCGGTCCGATAAATTCCAGGGAATCCGGGAACCGGATCGTTTTCAGGCCCCTGCAGCAGCAGAAGGCGCGGCTTCCGATCGCTCTTAATCCGGACGGAAGCTCCAGGGAGGCAAGGGACGTACATCCCGAAAAAGCGCTGTCCCCGATCCGGGACAGACTGCTTCCGGAAGAGAAATTTATGGATTCAAGCTGACAGTCTTCCAGAAACGCCTCTTCCGGAACTTCTCTCAGTGAGGAAGAAAGCGAAACACTTTTCAGTTTCGTACAGCCTGAAAAAACGCCGGCTCCCAGTTCACGTACGTTGTCAGGAAGAGTGATCTGACGGATCTTTGTGCATCCGGAAAATGCCCGGGCTTCAATCGTCCGGAGATTTTCGGGGAACCGGACAGACTGGAGGATGCTTTTGTTCTGAAACGCGCCAGCCCCGATGTAAACGACAGAATCCGGAAGCTCCATGTTCCGGGCGGCATAAAGGTTTGAACTGCTGCTTTTGACGGCAATGGGTTGGTTCATTCGAAGTTTTGCTGACATAAAAACACTCCTTTGCAATGAAGATCAGCGCCTTCCTGCAAATGGAGTGTCAGCGAAACTATAGAAATAACGTACCGCGGCAAAATCCGATGATTCAAAATCCTGCCGCCGGCCTGCAAAATTTGTTTTTGCAAACAAAAGAATTTCTGCAGGCCACATTACCGATCTGCTGTCTGCCATGACGCCGCTTACACGAAGCAGGGAAGGCTGCTGGCGGAGGTTTCCCGCTCCCCTCAAAAAAGGGTACACAAAAGAAAACCACCTCACCATTTCCCATTGCGTGTAGCAAATGGCAGCAGCTCCAGGCAGGTCTTCTGACTCACGCAGTAGCGCCATGCCTCCCCTTCTCATGGATGACCACAATGGATTATGAGACATGACTGCACGTATACAGCAGCACGACTGTACAGGATTCCCACCTGTTTCCCTTTTCACCTGCAGTCCGACATCCTGTGCCGTGACTGACAGAACCTGGAACCGGTAATTGTTGGAATTTATTTAATTTTCTGAGATTCTACCACAGATTTTTCAGAAAAGCAAGAAAAATATCAGAGATATTCTGTCTGAAGTCCGGATTCCTGGCAGTACCGGTCCGCGGCG
>CANRGB010000046.1 GCA_947630005.1 uncultured Lachnospiraceae bacterium | reverse complement strand
ATCAGTAAAGGAAGGGAATTGGTATGGAATTTGAAAAACTACAGAGTATTATTGCCGAAGTAATGAATGTTGATCCGGATGAGATCACTCCGGAAACCACGTTTGTCGACGATCTCGGCGCGGATTCGCTGGATGTATTTCAGATTATCATGGGAATTGAGGAAGAATTCGATATTGAGATTCCAAACGAAAAAGTGGAGAAAATCGTTTCCGTCGGCGATGCGGCGGAGGCCATCAAGACCACGATAGGATGAGGGGCTGCAAAGCCCCTTTTAAGTATAATGGAGGTGTGTTTATGACGGATTACAGGCTCAGGGAGCTTGAAAAGCGGATCGGCTATACTTTTCGGGATATCGGAATGCTTCGCCAGGCCATGTGCCACAGCTCTTACGCCAATGAGCACCGCCCGAATTCCCACATGGACAATGAACGGCTCGAATTTCTCGGGGACGCCGTGCTGGAGGTCATCAGCAGCGATTTCCTGTACCATCATCACCCGGAGATGCCGGAGGGGAAACTGACGCGCCTGCGCGCGAGCATTGTCTGTGAGCCGACTCTTGCGCTGTGCGCGCGGGAGATCTCCCTCGGCTCTTATCTGCTGCTTGGCAGAGGGGAGGAACTTACCGGCGGAAGAATGCGCAATTCCATCATCTCGGACGCGATGGAAGCTCTGATCGGGGCAATCTATCTGGACGGTGGTTTTGCTAATGCGAAAGAGTTTGTCGAAAGATTTGTTCTGTCCGATATCGAGAATAAAAAGCTCTTTTTTGATAGCAAGACTATTTTGCAGGAGATCGTGCAGAGAGATTACAAAAACTCGGAGGTCCGCTATGTCGTTACCGGGGAAGAGGGCCCGGATCACGCGAAAGTATTCGGTGTAAAAGTAATGATCGGGGACGTCTGCGCCGGCACCGGTCATGGAAGTACCAAAAAGGCGGCGGAACAGGAAGCGGCTTACCACGCGATCCTCTCCCTGCCCCACGGGGGAATTCCGCCTCTGTGAGCAGAACGCCTGGCCGGATACGCCGGCGGCAGGTTCTTTTTGAAGGAGAAAACGGACTGCTATGTATTTAAAAAGCATCGAAGTACACGGTTTCAAATCATTTGCGAACAAAATATTATTTCAGTTTCATAACGGGATCACTGCGATCGTTGGTCCGAACGGCAGCGGAAAAAGCAATGTCGCGGATGCCGTCCGGTGGGTGCTCGGGGAGCAGAGCGCGAAGCAGCTTCGCGGAGCAAGCATGCAGGATGTTATTTTTTCCGGAACGGAGGTCAGACGGCCGCTCGGGTACGCCTCCGTCTCGATCACGCTGGATAATACCGACCATCAGCTGCCCGTCTCTTACGATGAGGTCACTGTGACGCGGCGCGTGTACCGTTCCGGAGAAAGCGAATACCTCCTGAACAAGACGCAGGTGCGCCTGAAAGATATCAACGAGCTGTTCTACGACACGGGGATCGGAAAGGAAGGCTATTCGATCATCGGCCAGGGCCAGATCGAGAAAATCCTGAGCGACCGGCCGGAGGAACGGCGCGAACTGTTTGACGAGGCCGCCGGAATTGTCAAATTCAAGCGCCGCAAAAACGCCGCGCTGAAAAAACTGGAATCCGAGAAGCAGAATCTTGTCCGGGTGGGCGATATTCTCACGGAGCTCACGCGTCAGCTTGGCCCGATGGAGCGGCAGGCGGAGACGGCGCGGATCTATCTCAGGAAACATGAAGAACTGAAAAACTGCGACGTCGGATTGTTTCTTCAGGAGAATGTGCGGCTTCGCAAAGAGCTGCAGGAGATGGAAGGCAGATATCAGACGGCTGCCGGTCAGCTTGCCGCGGTACGCGAATCTTACGAAAAAGCAAAAACAGATTATGAGGGACTGGAGCAGAAACTGGAGAGGCTTGACGGTGAACTTCAGGAACACCGCAGCCGGTCGACGGAGATTCTGATGGAGAAGCAGCGCCTTCAGGGACAGATCGGCCTCGCGAACGAGCAGATCAACACGGCGAAGGCCAATGATGAACTTCTCAGGACCAGAGTCGAGACAATCCACTGGGACATCATGGAGCGGGAAGCTCATCAGAGAGAGTCCGAAAGCTCTCTTGCGTCCCTGCGCGGGAGGATGGAGCAGTTCTCGAAGGAGGAAGCCGCAGCATCTTCCGGCCTGCAGGACATCCGCGGAGAGATCTCGGGACTGTCCGGCGCGATTGAAACGACGAAAAATGAGATCATGCGGGTTCTGGACGCCCGCGCTTCCCTCAAGGCTGATTTTCAGCGCTGGCATACCATGCTCGAACAGACGGATATCCGGAAAGCACAGCTTTCCCAGCGGATCCTCCAGGCAAAGAGCGAGGAGGCCCTGCTGCTGGAGCAGCTTGATCAGATTAAAAAGGAAGAAGAGAAGCTTGCCGGATGCATTGCCGGCCTGCTGGAAAAAAGCGGGAAGGCCGGGGCGTCCCTCGAGGATATTCAGAGAGAGCTGACCTCCCGCAGCCAGCAGTTTGAACAGGAACAGGCCGCGTATCACCGGGAAGCGTCCCAGCTGGAGTCCCGGATCAATATCGCGGAGCGGTACGACGGCTACGGGAACAGTATCCGGCGCGTCATGGAACAAAAGGACAGGAATCCGGGAATCCTCGGCGTGGTCGCGGATCTGATCCGGACCGGAAAGAAATATGAAACCGCCATCGAGACGGCGCTCGGCGGCAGTATCCAGAATATTGTCACAGATAATGAAGAAACCGCGAAGGAAATGATCGCCTTTCTGAAAAAGTACCGGTATGGGAGGGCGACATTCCTGCCGCTGACAGGGATCACCCTGCAGGAACGCGCGGCCAGAAAGCAGGTATTCAAAGAACCCGGGGTGATCGGATCCGCGAGCTCGCTCGTTGAGACAGACGCGGAATTTTCGGAGCTCGCAGAATATCTGCTCGGGAGAACGATCGTCATGGATTCGATCGACCACGCGGTCGCCGCGGAGAGGAAATACCGCCATGCGCTGCGCATTGTCACGCTGGAAGGGGAACTGCTGAATCCGGGCGGATCTATAACGGGCGGCGCTTTTAAAAACAGCAGCGGACTTCTCGGAAGACGCAGGGAGATCGAAGATCTGAAAAAGCAGGTGGAGCGCAGAAAGCAGACGCTTCAGGACCTTCAGAAAGAGATCGACGGCTGCCGCGCGCAGAGAAACCGCCTGCGGGATGAGATCACCGCCTATAAGGATCAGCTGCAGGAAAAATATCTCCAGCAGAATACGGAAAAGATCCGTTTTCAGGAACTTCAGGAAAAGAGAGCGCAGATCGCCGCCGGGTACGAACAGCTCCGGAATGAGGCCGCCGGAATCGAGGCCCAGATCCGCGAGATCCGGGAAGGACAGCACAGAGAACAGGAGGAGCTCTCGCAGTCCGAAAACACGGAGAAAACGCTCCTTCGGAAAGTCCAGACGGATCAGGAAGAACTGGACAAAATGCGCGCCAGGGAGCAGGATGCAGTGACTCTTTCCGAAGATCTTCATCTGAAACTGGCGGGAATGCAGCAACAGGAAACGTTTATCTGCCAGAATATCGAGCGCCTCATCTCCGAGACCGGCCATCTGAAGGAAGAGCTGGCCGAAGCGGAAGCCGGAATTCTTGCAGCGGAAAGCGAGGCCGCAGACAGGCGGCTCGCGATCGAGGAACTGAAACGCGCCATCGTTTCCCTGGATGAGGAGGAAGAGGGAAACGCGCAGGAAATCCGCCAGGCGGCGGCCCGGCGCGAACAGATGACCCAGTCCCACAAACAGTTTTTTGACCGCCGGGAAGAACTGTCCGGACAGATGAACCTTCTTGACCGGGAATGTTTTCGTCTGGACGCGCAGAAGGAAAAGCTGGAAGAGCAGAGAGAGCTTCTGATCAGTTATATGTGGGAAGAGTACCGGCTGACTTATTCCGCGTCGCTTGCGCTCTCAGATAGTGCTCCCGCTCTGTCCTCCCAGGAGCTGAAAAAGAGAATTTCCGAGCTGCGCTCTGAGATCAGGGAGCTCGGGAACGTCAATGTCGGCGCGATCGAAGATTACCGCGCGCTCTCGGAACGTCACGAATTTCTCACGGCCCAGCATGAGGATCTTGTGCAGGCGGAAAAAGATCTGACCCGGATCATTCAGGAGCTGGACGCGGGAATGCGGAAACAGTTTGAGGAGCAGTTTGTTTTGATCCGGAAGGAATTTGACCGCGCTTTTAAGGAATTGTTCGGGGGCGGGAAAGGGACGCTTGAGCTGGTTGAGGATACGGACATTCTCGAGGCCGGCATCCGGATCATTGCGCAGCCGCCCGGAAAAAAGCTCCAGAATATGATGCAGCTTTCCGGAGGCGAGAAAGCGCTCGCGGCCATCGCGCTGCTGTTTGCCATCCAGAACCTGAAGCCGTCGCCGTTCTGTCTTCTTGACGAGATCGAGGCCGCGCTGGACGAGAGCAATGTGGACCGCTACGCGCGCTATCTTCATAAGTTGACAAAACATACACAATTTATTATTATTACACATAGAAGAGGCGCCATGGCCGCCGCGGACCGTCTGTACGGCATTACGATGCAGGAGAAAGGCGTATCGGCTCTGGTATCTGTAAATCTGGTCGAACAGGAGCTTGACAAATAGTTTTTGCCGGGCTTCCGCTTTGGATTTTTGGACAGGCAGCCGAAATCAGCCGGAAGATGGGAGGGTAAACAATGGAAGAGAAAAAAGGGTTTTTTAAGCGTCTGGTCGCGGGACTTGCCAAGACAAGGGACAATATTGTGTCCGGCATCGACGCGATTTTCAATGGATTTTCCAGTATCGACGACGACTTTTATGATGAGATTGAGGAAATACTCGTCATGGGAGACCTCGGGATCAATGCGACGACTTCGATTATCGAAGGACTGAAAGAAAAAGTAAAAGAGCAGGACATCAAGGAGCCGTCCGAGTGCAAGCAGCTTTTGATCGAGAGCATTATCAGCGAAATGGATGTCGGCGAGACGGCTTATGAATTTGAAAACAGGAAATCCGTGGTGCTTGTGATCGGCGTCAACGGAGTCGGAAAGACGACCAGCGTCGGAAAGCTTGCGGGGAAATTAAAGGAACAGGGCAAAAGGGTCGTGCTCGCCGCGGCGGATACGTTCCGGGCGGCGGCCGGGGAACAGCTTACCGAGTGGGCGCGCCGCGCGGATGTGGAGATAATCGGGGGGCAGACGGGATCGGATCCCGCCTCCGTGGTCTACGACGCGATCTGCGCGTCAAAGGCGCGGAATGCCGATGTCCTTTTAGTTGATACGGCGGGAAGGCTGCACAACAAAAAGAACCTCATGAATGAGCTTGGAAAGATCAACCGGATCCTTGAGCGGGAATACAGCGAAGCATACCGGGAGACGCTGGTCGTGCTCGACGGTACGACCGGGCAGAACGCGCTCGCGCAGGCCCGCCAGTTCAAGGAGGTTGCGGACATCACAGGGATCATTCTGACAAAGCTCGACGGCACGGCAAAGGGCGGAATCGCCGTCGCGATCCATTCCGAGCTCGGAATCCCGGTAAAATATATCGGCGTCGGGGAGTCGATCGACGATCTTCAGAAATTCAACGCGCGGGAATTTGTAAACGCGCTGTTTGACGTAAAAAATTAAAGAGACTAAAACGAAGCAGAGATCAGGCGGCGGTGTTTTATCGGTCAGAGCCGCGGCCTTGGGAGAAAGGACAGAAAAACTATGCTGACATTGGATAAATTCGAGGAAGCTTCCGAGTGTGTGAAAAAGGTAATTCAGGAGACAAAGCTGGTATACAGCGAGCATTTCAGTTCCATGACGGGCAACCGGGTCTATTTGAAACCGGAGAATATGCAGGTGACCGGCGCCTACAAGATACGGGGGGCTTACTACAAGATCAGCACGCTCTCTCCGGAGGAGAGGGAAAAAGGACTGATCACAGCTTCTGCGGGAAACCACGCGCAGGGAGTCGCGTACGCGGCCAAGGCTTACGGCTGCAAGGCGGTCATCGTTATGCCCGCGACGACCCCGCTGATGAAGGTCAACCGCACCAAGAGCTACGGCGCGGAGGTCGTGCTGCACGGCGATGTGTACGATGAAGCGTGCGAATACGCGTATCAGCTTGCCGAGGAACATGGATACACCTTTATCCATCCGTTTGACGACCCCGCTGTCGCGACCGGACAGGGGACGATCGCGATGGAGATCGTAAAGGATCTGCCGCTGGTTGACTATATTCTCGTCCCGATCGGCGGAGGCGGCCTTGCCACCGGCATTTCCACGCTGACAAAGCTGCTGAATCCGAAGATCAAGGTCATCGGCGTCGAGCCGGAAGGGGCCGCCTGTATGAAGGCTTCGCTTGCGGAAGGCAAGGTTGTGACGCTTCCGAATGTGAATACGATCGCCGACGGCACGGCGGTGAAGACGCCCGGAACCGAGATCTTCCCGTATATCCAGCAGAACCTGGACGATATTATCACCGTCAGCGACGACGAGCTGATCGTCGCGTTTCTCGATATGGTGGAGAATCACAAGATGATCGTTGAAAATTCCGGGCTTCTGACCGTGGCGGCGCTGAAGCATCTGGATGTGAAGAACAAGAAAGTCGTGGCTGTTTTAAGCGGCGGCAACATGGACGTTATCACGATGGCCTCCGTCGTCCAGCACGGACTGATTCAGAGAGACCGCGTCTTTACCGTCTCCGTCCTTCTTCCGGACCGTCCCGGCGAGCTTGTCCGTGTCGCGACCGTTATCGCGCAGGAGCAGGGCAATATCATCAAGCTTGACCACAATCAGTTTGTCAGTACGAACCGCAACGCGGCCGTGGAGCTGACGATCACGATGGAAGCTTTCGGCACCGAGCACAAGGCAAGGATCATCGGGGCGCTCGAAGAGCACGGCTTCCGTCCGACTCAGAAGCTGACCAGCCTGTGACAGCGGAGGATCCCGGCAAAAGGAACAATCGCTGAGAATCCAGAAAGGAGGAAATGCCCGCAATGAGAAAACGAATGATCCGTATGGTAGGTCTGTGTCTGGCTCTGATCCTGCTGCTTGGGCAGGCTGTGCCCGTGTCTGCCGCCGTGCCGAAAATAAGCGCCGCGGTTACCAGGAGCAATGTTCTGGCTCTGGCGAACGCTTATGACAAAGACGGCGCGTATCTTCTGAAAAGCTCCCTGATGAAGGGAAGAAATATTCTGGAGTGGTGGGGGACCGGGACTTCCCTCTGGGAGGGGATGGACACCGGAGTGCACGAGGAATGTCACGCGTACAGCTTCATGAACGGCTCCTATAATTCTGAGGCCATTTATCTGGGGAATCAGAAATATATCCGGGTCTCCTACACGGACGTCTATCCGAGCCGGAAGATGGGGATGACCATTCCCCAGAGGCTGCGCACGTTCCGCTGGTCTACGTATGTCGGGAATCCGGAACCCAATCTGGCCTCGGACGTGCAGGGCGTCTACGGTCTCCTGAATGAGTTCACCGCTTATTACTGGGGCATGCATATGGGGCTTTCTCTTTACAGTTATCTCAGGAAGAACAAAGCTTCCACCTGGGAGTGGATGACCTATATCAACGGCGGCGCGAACGGGCGTCTGGCATACGCGGAGTTCAAATACTACATTCTGAATTACATGTACTACGCGAAACAGCATTATCCGGCCATTTACAGGGGAATCAAAAACAACAGGAATTTTGTGAATACATACGCTTATATCGAGAAAAAGTTCGCGGCGCAGAATAAGAAATTCCTGAATTATATAAATAAACTGGGATGGAAGATCAGCGGAGACTGGTGCTGCGATCCTGTCAGCGGCTATCGGCTGAACATTTACCAGGGCGACTACCGCAGGCTGGTAAAAGAAATGAGCAAGAAAAAGTACAAGAATCTTTTATAAAACAGAAAACCGAAGTCAGAAAACGGGCCGCGCAGGGAAAATCCTCTGTGCGGCCCGTTTTACGAAAAACCGGTGATTCACGCGTCTGCCGGCTGTTCCAGGTTATATAAGAATATATTTTAAAATGAACAGAACGGCGAGCGCGTACATCAGAACGCTGATCTTTTTCTCCTTATATTTTCCCGTGATCAGATTGATAACGACGTAGGAAATGATTCCCATCGAAATTCCTTCGGAAATACTGTACATGAACGGCATGGCGATGATGCAGATATAGCAGGGGATCGCCTCCGTATAATCGGAAAAACTGATCTTTACGATGGACGTCATCATCAGGAAACCGACGATGACGAGCGCCGGAGCGGTCGCGAAGGACGGAATCGCAAGGAAGATCGGGGAGAGGAACAGCGACAGACCGAACAGGATTGCCGCGACGACTGCGGTAAGGCCGGTTCTTCCGCCCTCAGCCACGCCGGAAGCGCTCTCCACGAAGGTCGTGGTGGTCGAGGTTCCGAAAACGGCGCCGAGACAGGTTCCGACCGCGTCGGACAGAAGCGCGCCGCGGATCCGCGGCAGCTTGCCGTTCTCATCGAGCATATCCGCTTTGGAGGCTACACCGATCAGGGTTCCCAGCGTATCGAACATATCCACAAACAGGAACGCGAACAGAACCGCGACAAAATCGAGAGACAGCACCTTTGAAAAATCAAGCTTCATCAGCGTGGGCGTCATGTCGCGGATTCCGAAACCGCCGGAGAAATCCGGGAACATGCTGTAAAATCCCGCCGCCGCGTCCGGCCGGTATATGCCGGCAAGCTGGCAGAGCATCCCGAGGCCCCACGTGATCAGGATCCCCCAGAGGATACTTCCCTTTACGTTCCTGACCGTGAGGATTCCGGTGATCAGGATTCCGAGAAGCGCGAGCACCACGGTGATTCCTTCCGTCGTGAAAGTTCCGGACTCGATGGCGGTCTTGAACGAGTAAAGGGAGACGAGCGTCGAGCTGTCCACCACGACGTGCGCGTTCTGCAGTCCGATAAAAGCGATGAAAAACCCGATGCCTACCGATACCGCGTGCTTCAGATTCATGGGGATCGAGTTGAAAATCGCTTCTCTCACATTGGTCAGAGAGAGAAGGATGAAGATCAGGCCCTCCATAAATACAGCCGCGAGCGCCATCTGCCAGGTGTATCCCATCTGCATGACAACCGTATAGGTAAAATAGGCGTTCAGTCCCATGCCGGGCGCGAGCACGAACGGATAGTTGGCGAGCAGAGCCATCAGAAGCGTGGAGACACAGGCCGCGAGCGCCGTCGCCGTAAAGACGGCGCCGCTGTCCATACCCGCGGCGGAAAGGATGCTCGGATTCACGGCCAGGATATACGCCATCGTCATAAACGTGGTGATACCGGCCATAACCTCCGTTTTGACATCCGTACCGCTGGCCTTCAGATGAAACCATTTCTCGAAGATTCCTGCTTTTTCTTGAGTGTTCATTTTTCTTCCTCCTGGAAATGATAATTTGGGTAACGCTGTGCGAACGGCTTATCGGAAGCCTTTGTATGTTTTTCCGGCCTGCAGCTTCGTCTTTCCCTTGTATTCGGCCAGTTCGCTGACTGTCACAAGCTGATAGCCGCGTTTGATCAGGGCGGGGATAATCGACTCCGCGGCAATTACCGTGGAACGATGGAGATCATGCAGTAGCACAATATCGCCGTCCCTTACGTGACTCAGCACCGCATTGACCGTATACTGCGGACTGCCCGTATGCATGTAGTCCTTCGTATCGACCGACCAGTAGATTGAGGGGTATCCAAGACCGGACAATACCGAATTGCTGAAAGCGCCGTCCCCGTAGGGCAGCCGGACCAGCGTCGGGTATTGCCCGCAGGCGTTTTTGATGGCCTCGCTCGTCCTTGATATCTGGGATTTTCTTGCCGACTGGGAAAGCCTGGAAAGGAACGGATGATCGTAGGAGTGATTTCCCAGCTCGCATCCGAACTCAGCCATGCGCTTTACCGCGTCCGGATACCGCCCGACACAGGAGCCGACCATAAAGAAGGTGGCCTTTACATTGTATTTCTGCAGGCAGTCCAGCAGGCGGTCTGTGTATTTACTGGGTCCGTCGTCAAACGTCAGAGCCACCATCGGCTTGGAGCTGTCGATGATCCCACCGAGACGGTTCGGAAGATACAGCCCATACTCGTCAAAGTGATGGAATTTTCCGTCGATCTCGATCGTTCCGGTCGCCCGCTCGCCGCTGTCGTCCAGATAATACGTCCGGTCTTCCAGAGTGAGCCAGTCGGATTTCACCATCTTTCCGGAAGCGTCCAGATAATGGAGGCTGTCGCCTTCCGGTATCCAGCGGGAAACCGCCATGATTCCGTTATTGACGTTGAAATAATACCGGTCTCCGCTGATTGTCTGCCAGCCTGTCCGCATCGCGCCGCCGGCCGGGGAGAAGTAGTAGGTATAATTTCCGATCTTCCGGAAGCCCTTTGTCATCTTCCCGCTTTTCTCGTTCAGGTAATATTTTTTATCTTTTGCTTTCAGCCAGCCCGTCCGCATCGCGCCGTCTCCCTGAGAGAAATAATAGATGTCTTCGCCGATTTTCCGGAAGCCTTTTACCAGCCTGCCGGTTTTCTCGTTCAGATAATATTTTTTTCCGTCCAGCTTCATCCAGCCGGTGTGAAGCTTTCCGCCCTTTTTTGTGTAATAGAGCGCTCCGTTGTAGGAGATCCAGCCGGACGTCCGGACGCCGTTTGCGTTCAGATAATAAATACTGCCTTTTTGGCTGAGCCATCTGCTTTTGAGAAGGCTGCCGTTCGCGAGTTCAAAATAGTAACGGTCCTGTTTTTTGATCCACGAGCCGGATCGTTCCGGCGCGTTTTTCACGTTCAGGAGTTCATAACTCTCGGCCTTCGTAACCTTGGTTTTCGCCTGTGCGGGCGATACCGGCAGGATTGTTAATACTGCCAGAAAGAGCAGGCACACGACAATTCTCTGCAACCGTTTCATAAAATTTTTCTCCTTTCTCTGCGCGAAAGCTTCCGGGCAGATCCCTCAAAACTCTGCCGTGCGGCAGCTTCCGCATCTTCAGCTGTAGAGCCGCCGGGGCAGAAGATTATTTGCCCCGCGGCATCATTATTATAAAGGATTTAACAGAAAAATACTACCCTATCATATCGATAATATAACGATAAATTTTCTGATTTGTAGATGCCAGGTAATGAATATGGTCGCTTGTCTTGAATCCGGTCTGTTCCAGATAAGTATAGCTGTCGATATAAATATTTTCGAACGCGGATCTGAGAGACTGGTTAAACTTTCTGACCATCGCGTTTGTGACATACTTTGAAGATCCCTCGAGAGGATTTACGGAGAGCACGTAAAATTCCACGGAAGGATACTCCCGGATCAGATTTCTGTAGTACGCGATATAATTGTTGATATTGTTCGTATCATTGACTCCGTGCGCCAGCACAACCCTTACGTTTGAAGCTCCTCTAAGTTCACTCCGAAGCCTTGGTCCGGCTGTTTTTTTCAGCCAGTCATATCCCGTATTGTCTTTCGCAATGAAGGTTGTATTCGGATGCGCAACCGTATTGCTCATTCCAACCATACGCGAATCTCCCACAAAAATAAATCTTCCGGAGAAAGTTCCCGGCTCCTGGTATACGCCGCTCTTATCGAAATGACAGAATTTTCCGTCGATTTTGAGCATTCCGGTCACGCGCACGCCGCTGTCGTCCAGATAATACGTCCGGTCTTCCAGAGTAAGCCAGCCGGAGCGCACCATTTTTCCGGAATCGTCCAGATAATGGAGGCTGCTCCCCTCCGGGATCCAGCGGGAAACCGCCATGATCCCGTTATTGACGTTGAAATAATACCGGTCTCCGTCAATCGTCTGCCAGCCCGTCCGCATTGCGCCGCCGGCCTCGGAGAAGCAGTAGGTATAGTTCCCGATTTTCCGGAAGCCCTTCACCAGTTTTCCGTCGGTTTCATCCAGGTAATATCTCTTGTCTTTTGCTTTCAGCCAGCCCGTCCGCATCGCGCCGTCCGCCTGGGAGAAGTAGTAGAGATTTCCCCCGATCTTTTGGAAGCCTTTCGCCAGACGGCCGTTGTTTTTGTCCAGATAATATTTTTTTCCGTCCAGCTTCATCCAGCCGGTATGAAGCTTTCCTCCGCTTTTTGTGTAATAAAGCGCTCCGTTGTAGGAGATCCAGCCGGTTACCCGGGCGCCGTCCGCGTTCAGATAATAGATGCCGCCGTTCCAGCTGATCCATCTGTTTGCGGCGGCCTTTCCGTCCTCTGCCCTGAAAATGACCTGCCCCTGTTCCCGAACCCAGCTTCCGTCCCGGACTCCCGCGTTTTTCACATTCTTTAAGACTGAGTTCCTGGCCTCTGTCACATTTGCCTTTGCCTGTGCGGGCAGCACGTACAGAGCCGCCAGTGCTGCCAGAATAAATATGCACACGGCGATTTTTTTCATTCTCTTCATAAGTTTCGCTTTCCTTTCTTCTGAACTGTATTTTGCTGCGGCAGAAAGCGTCTGCGTTCCCCTCCCGGAAGACCGGCTGCGCGTCCTGCATGAATTATTATAAAAGGTTTCCTGCGAAAATACAATTCTTATCTCCTGAATTCACCCACGCAAAACGGGACAGATATTCTGAAGAATTGACAACGCGGAATTTCCGGATAAAATAGGAGATAAAGTAAGAAAAGGGAAGGGGGCAGGGCAGTTTGGGATGAAGAAGTGAGAGCAGTCCCGGAGGATTACAACCTGTAATTGCAGTGTGAAGCGGACGGAATCAGTTGATTAGCAGAAAATCATACAGACGGAGGCAGACAGTACCGTGAGAGAGGAAAGTAAAAAAATGAAACACAATAAGAAAAAACGAAACATTATTGGCGCAGCAGCGGCTGCCGCACTTTTTGCATTAGTCTTAGCCGCAGGCATTGGATCCAGGGTACGGGACCGTGCGGAAGCATCCGGGATCCTTTCCAGATTATTCAATATAGAAGAGACCCTTACGGGCAAATCTTATACATGTGAATTTTATTCCAACGATGGGAATAAATTCATGACTGTAAAAGGCAATAAAGTAAACATCAAAGGAAACAAAGTAAAAGAATACGATGTATCGAGCGACGGCGATGAAAGCAAAAAATACTCATTATCTTCGATTATCACGATCACGGTAGATGGCAAGCAGATTGAGAGCTGCGGAACTACCGTATTATTTGCGCAGAAAGGGCTGACTCCCGATCTGTCTTTTGATCCTGAATCATTAGAAGAGATTGACAGCGAAGCGGATTCCATAGGGGACAACGCTTATATTGCGAATATTGTAAATAAGTACAAAAATTTTTTCGGAAAGCCTGTGGTAGCGGTGATCCAGAGCCAGCTTGGAGATCCGATATGCGCTTACAGCGGCAATAAGGTATATTGGGAAAACTGTGAAAATCTGCCGAAAACTACGAAGCTGGTGATAGACAAAAAGGTTCTGTATATACATAGAGCCAATTTCCAGATAATTGATTCATCACTTATCGAATAAATTTCAGGCTGAAAAAATTAATATATAATTATTTTCCACATGTTTTTAATAATATATAGACAATCTCTGAAAAAAATATTATAATAGGAATAAAGTTAGGAAAAGAGTTTCTGAGCATGTTGGTTCATTAGTGTAAAAAACTTACCGCGAAGATGTGAACAGTCTATCAGAAAAGGAGGAACCGGACTCATGATTCATAATACAGCACAGAGAAAGTCTGCCCGGAAAGACAAAAGCCTGACGGCCACGGGCATCGTGATCGCCGTCATTGTGGTGCTTCTGCTCCTTGCGTATTATCAGATCAACTCCCATCTCAGACAGCGCTCTATAAGCCGGCTGGAAGAAGGCGCCAACACCACAATCGAGGAGATCACGTCCAAGCTTGAGCGCGACAGCCGCATTCTGAATGCGACAGCCAGCATCATTTCTCAGGCAGATAATCTCGACATTGAGTCCACTCTGGCGGTCATGAAGAGCACCAATCCTCTGCTCGACACGATGAACGTGAAGGTTCTGCTGCCGAACGACCGCATCCTCTCCGCGGACGGCACGATCACCGAGGCCGCGGACAGCGACGATATCTCCTTCGCCAGGGAAGCCCCGCTCGGCGAGCATATTTCGAACCGTACATACAACCTTACCACCGGCCAGCCGATCCTGCGGCACTATGTGCCGATCGTCCAGGATGGGGAAACCGCGGCTCTGCTCTACGGCGTCACTGATCTGGAGAGTCTGCCTGACAGTCTCAATATCGACAACATCTATAACGCGAGCGCTTTTATCTATATCATCGACACGAGATCCGGAGATTTTCTCGTGGATACCTGGCACGACAAGCTCGGGAATATCGCCGATTTCTCCTCTGCCAACTACGACCGCAAGACCAAGGGAGAGAAGAACTGGGATGAATACCTGGATGATCTGGACAATCTGAAATCCGGCTACGTCGTCTACCGCACGCCGAACACCGACGGCTGGGAATACATGTACTATGCCCCGATCGGGGTCAATAAGTGGTCGGTCGCGGTCGACGTGCCGGAGAAGGAGGCTTTCGCCAGCGTCTTTGCGGTGCGGCGTGTCTGCATCCTCCTCGGTGTGCTGATGGCTGTCACAGTCATTCTGTATTACCTGTGGGTACGGCACAACGCAAAGCAGGTGACGGAGCGGGCGGTCGAGCACGCGGTGCTTGCCGAGAAGCTGCAGAAAGCCGAGGCCGCCGACCGCGCCAAGAGTACCTTCCTCTCAAACATGTCGCACGACATCCGCACCCCGATGAATGCCATTATCGGCTTTACGACGCTGGCCCAGGCCAATCTGGACAACCGGGAGCGGACGCAGGAATACCTGAAGAAGATTCTCTCCTCCAGCAATCATCTGCTCTCCCTGATCAATGACGTCCTGGACATGAGCCGCATTGAATCCGGCAAGCTGAACATTGAGGAAAAAGAATGTTCCATCTCGGATATTTTCCGGGATATGCGGAATATCATACAGACGCAGATGCATTCCAAGCAGCTCAGCTTCTTTATGGATACGGTGGACGTCATCGACGAAGACATTTACTGTGACAAGCTGCATGTGAACCAGGTGCTGCTGAACCTCCTCTCCAACGCCATCAAGTTCACTCCCGAGGGCGGCACCGTGGCGCTGACAATCCGGCAGAAGCCGCGCGCCCCCAAAGGCTACGGTTCCTACGAGATCCGGGTCAAGGACACCGGTATCGGCATGAGCCCGGAATTTATGAAACATATTTTCGAGCCCTTTGAGCGGGAGCGCAACACCACCGCCAGCGGCATCCAGGGCACGGGGCTTGGCATGGCCATCACCAAAAATATTATCGACACGATGGGCGGCACGATTGAACTGCATTCCGAGCAGGGCAAAGGCACGGAATTTATCATTAATCTGGATTTCCGGCTTCAGGATGATCCGAAACACATCGAAGTGGTCAAAGAACTGCAGGGACTGCGCGCGCTCGTCGCGGACGACAGCTTCACGACCTGTGACAGCGTCACCAAGATGCTGCGCCAGATCGGCATGCGCCCTGAGTGGGTTCTGCACGGCAGGGATGCCGTGCTGCACGCGAAGCAGGCCTACGAGCTGGGCGACGAGTACCACGCCTACATCATAGACTGGCTTCTGCCCGACCTGAATGGCATCGAGGTGGTGCGTCAGATTCGCGCGGTCATCGGCGACAGCACGCCGATCATCATCATCACTGCCTACGACTGGAGCACGATTGAGGATGAGGCGCGCGCGGCCGGCGTGAATGCTTTCTGCAACAAACCGATCTTCCTCTCCGAGCTCAGAGAGGTTCTGATCGCGGCCACCGGCAGTACGCTTGGCGCGCAGGAGACGGATCCCGTCCCCGGTCTCCCTGATCTGTCCGGGCAGCTCAGAGACATCCGCCTGCTGCTGACCGAGGACAACGAGCTGAACCGGGAAATCGCGGAGGAAATCCTTACCGACAGCGGATTTATCGTGGAGACAGCCGAGGATGGCACCATCGCCGTGGAAAAAGTGAAAAACTCCGCCCCGGGCTACTATTCCCTCATCCTCATGGATATCCAGATGCCGAAGATGAACGGCTACGACGCCACCCGGGCTATCCGGGCGCTGGATGATCCGGCCCTTGCAGGCATCCCGATTGTAGCCATGACGGCCAACGCATTTGAGGAAGACCGCAGGAAAGCGATGGAATGCGGCATGAACGCGCATGTCTCCAAACCGATTGATGTGGAAAAACTTCTGGAAATACTCACGTCCGTTCTGAAAGAACGCGCGGACAGAAAATGAGAGACGTATCTGTGAAAAATCATAATATTCAGAAAGGAGCGTGGCTGAGAATATGCACAGAACTTTGAAGAAGGTTTTTCCGAGAATGCTTTTGACGGCAGCGTGCCTGCTGGTGTTTGCTGCTGGATTCGGGACTGCCGCGCGTGCGTCAGAAGAAGGAAGCACGGCGCCTGCATTAAGTGAAGCCATTTCTCTGGGACTGGTTGGGGAAGATATCGCCACGCGTGCCGACGAGACGCTGACGGCGGAAGTTACGGTAAAGCTCATGCGCGGCGCGCTGGCGTATCTGGGCAAAGACAGTGAAAAACTGGAGGAGTTTGAGACTGCTCATTCTGACCAGGAGCAGATCCTGCGCTATCAGCTTGCGCGTCTGCTTTATGATGTGCACCGGGAGCTGATCGGCGGCCGCAAGCCGTATTTCTCCGGGGCAGGAATATATTATGAGGAGAACAAATATTCTGAATTATATGTTGTCCACCTTGCGGACCTGGATAAAATAAATGAAGTGACCGGCAATAAACCGGAGGCCTGCGATTATGCGATTCGTGCATTCGATATGGTCACCGGGGATAAACTGATGAACTTCTATGATGACTGGACGTTCCGGCCCGAAAATAAAGTGAGCATCGGCGAGGCAGTTCAGACCTTCCTGCATTACGCCCGTTCCTTCGAGGAAGATCCGATCTATGTTGACGTGACGGATGACCGGGCCGCCAAACATACGCTCGATCCCGCCCTGTATGAGGGCGATACCGGCCTGCCGGACTTTACGGCTGCCGATCTGCCCGACTGGCGCGGCTTTAATATCGGCATGCACAGTATGCTGGTACCTGGCGCGCTGTGCGGCAATCCGGACGACGATTTTCACGAAGCGCTGATTCCCTATGTGAAATCGCTGGGCGCCAATTTTGTGCACTGCTACCTGAGCTGGAGCTGGTTCCAGGGACCGGATTACACCTGTGACAACCGGGTCAACCTTTCCCGCCTCGCCCAGCTGGATCAGATGCTGGCCGTGTGCATCGAAAACGGCGTTCATCTGCAGATCGTCTTTAACGATGTACCGAACATTGATGGGGAGATGAGTCTTGATCACTGGGCTTCGTCCCTCGACAAAATCTTTACCGATGAAAAGGTACAGGATAATGTAACCATTTTCTGGAGAATGCTTGCCAGGCGTTACGCGGACATCCCCTCTGGCTGTCTGAGCTTTAATCTGATGAATGAGTGCAGTCCTCAGGATGATGACGCGTATCTCCAGATCTTTGGCGACTCGGTGCACGCCATTCAGGAAGAATCCCCCCAGCGTGTCATTGTGGCCGATGTACACTCCGGGAACATTACAGGCGAGACAATGGCGGAAATTGGCTGCGCTCTGTCCTTTCATCTCTATCAACCGCGTGATCTTGCGGTTGTAAGCCGGTCGGTCGAGATGAATAATCCCGGCTATTATGAGTCGGCAGCCTGGCCAATGCACTATTTTACCGGCGTCATGTTTGGCCCGGAAGCGGAGCAGTTCCCCGAGCTTGCGGGACAGCCGGCCAGGATCAGCGGAAACATCGGAGGCGCGCGCCTGACTTTGAAGCTGCTGGATGTCTCAGGACCAGGTCAGATCCTCCGCATCGCGGCAGACGGCGTGACGCTCTATGAGCAGACGCCGGAAGATGTCTATCATGAGGAAAGAGACTGGTACGAGGTTCCGGATCCTATCATTTTGGATATTCCCGAAGAGGCACAGGAACTGTCGTTTTGCCTGGAGAAAGGGTTTGCGTTCTCCATCGATTCGATGAGTCTGTCGTGGCCGGACGGAAGAGAAGTGAGATTCGATATCTGGTTTGACGGCTGGAACGGTACACCGTATGCCGACCTGCAGATCGATGAGGATCTGAATGTGAGCGGCGGCAGAGGACTCGACCTGGCCGGGATTCCCGTCGGTCTTGTCTCCCTGCGCGACCTGGTTGAAGTGGGCAGGCGCTGCGGCGTGGATGTAATGGTGGGCGAATTCGGGATGTTCACCGAAAGTCCGTCGCTTGACTTCGTTGTGCCCCAGAAGACCGCCGCTGCTCTTCTGCGCGATGAAATGGAGATGTTTCAGGAGATGGGACTTTCCTACTCCTGGGATCTGATGGGACAATATAATATCCTTTCGCCCGCTCCATGCCTTTTGGGCGTTTCCTATGAAAAGATTGACCGTATCCCCTATTATGCAAATCAGACCATGGAGCAGTTATTCCGGGACATGATGAAAGATTAGAGGGGGACGGTTCGTTTATTCTCAAACACTTCTGTCCCCTCTGCACGCTTACTTCAAACATGACAAATGGGGATAGCCCTGACTGGTTGCTGCTTATGCTTATGAATAATCGTAAGCAGGTAATAATCCGTGTCTGTGAATCCTTCCACATATTTGATATGTTGGCTTCAAATAGCGATATGTATCTGGATGAAGAACCGAACCAGGAATATGCCGATAAGGCACTGGAAAAGTACCCTGTAGAAAAATCCAGGGGAATCTCTGTGAAATATGATAAGTTGGCCGCGGGAGAAGCAGATAATTAACGAGCGCGCAGTTTGGCAGACCGAACGCAGAAAAACAGATTATTCTTTCGCTTGACAAATTCCACTATTGAACATATATTAGTATCAATTGATACTGATCAGTGATGGAGGTACTCAGCTTTGGCCAATATAAGAACGAGAATTGAGAGCGAACTCGAAGTACGATCTTATTTGCAGAATCTTCGATACGCATTGGAACATAATGCGAAAGTGACATTCCAAGCTGAGCGGCTGGTCGATCAAAATAGAGATCGACGGTATACGAATCAGTTCACTGTTGCAGACATATTTCCAGATGAAAGTCCTGTGTCTGCTTTAAAGCGGGAATTGCTGACATTGACGGCAGAAGAATACATGCAGACAGTTAAAGATTTGAGATTCCCTAAAAGAAGTGAAATGCGTGAGTTTGGAAAAGTGTACGATGGTAAAGGTGATGTTTATATTAAAATTCGTGTGGAGCTGCTCTCTGAATATGGGAGTCATACGACTTTTGTGATGTCTTTTCACTATGCCGAGATTCCTTTTGCTTCTAATATGTTTCCCTATAAAAAGCGGCAAGGAGGTGTGAACCCATGAAGATCTTGAGTACTGCAAAAATGTTATGTCTTTGCTGTATGGAAGAACATGCGGTGCAGACAGTCACAGTCAGGGAACACAGTATATTCAAGAGTGTGCCTGTCGAATATACTGCCGAATACTTTTATTGCGATCAGGCAGATGAAACCTATGCAGATGAACAGCAGATTTCCTTAAATGACATCGCTATGAAGAATGCCTACCGCGAGAAAATGGGCCTTCTTACGTCCAGTCAAATTGCAGCAATTCGGGCAAAGTATGGTATCAGCCAAAGTGATTTGTGCCTTTTGTTAGGATGGGGAGGTAAAACCATTACACGTTATGAAAGCCATCAGGTGCAGGACATTGCACATGACACCATTCTCCGAAAGCTGGATTCCGATCCTGAGTGGTTTCTGCAGCTGCTTAATACAGGGAAAACATCTTTTTCCGCTGCATCTTATGCAAAATATACTGAGACTGGAACTGCACTGTTTGAACAGGATCATGATCTGTATCTGAAAAGCGCCATTATGTCCAAATATGCCCGATTCCTTCATAATCCGGGGGTCACTGGCGGCAAAGTGTTATCTCTGGATGTAGTCGTCGATATGATTCGCTACTACGCAAACTCTTCAATGGTGACAGGATTGTTCCGGGTCAAGCTCATGAAGATGCTGTGGTACGCAGACGCGCTTTCCTACAAGCGCCATGGGCATGCCATATCTGGATTGGTATATCGTGCACTGCTTATGGGAGCCGTTCCGATAGCTTATGAATCAATCGTTGACCTTAGCACCATACGATGTGAGGAAATCGAAATGGGTGATGGTACGGGATATAAGTTCCTTCCCACAGAAGATAAAGAGTACCCTCATCTCACGCAGGAGGACAAAGAGATACTTGACACAGTCATTCAGCGGTTTGGCAAAGTTTCAAAGAGTGCGATCGTCGAAACGATGCATCAGGAGGATGCTTATATCGAGACTGCCCCGCAGGACGTCATTCAGTTTAAATACGCACAGACGTTGAGCCTGTCCTGATATAGCAGGAAGCAGCTGAGATGAGTATCTTGAAAATAATGGATTCACCCAAACTGGCTCTCATTCAAAGATAGAGAGGACTTATTAATGAAGGATGAAAAGCAGTCAAAACCGACCGTGATTCTTGCGTAAACGTCTGCTCCATGATAGAATTTAAAAAGATGGGTAAAGTCTTTTTGAGAGATGTACTTATTATCTGAAAATAATGTAAGGCTGTGAAAAATCTCATGAAGGGGGCTCATGATTGCGGTGAATAAAAAATTACCGATCGGCATCGAATTTTTTTCGGACATCCGCAGACAGGGATTCTATTATATTGATAAAACAATATTTATAAAAAAGTTGCTGGAAAATCGGGGAAAAGTAAATCTTTTTACGCGCCCGAGAAGATTTGGAAAAACACTGAGCATGAGTACCCTGAAAGAATTCTTTGAAATCGGAGCGGATCCCGAACTGTTTTGCGGACTGCAGATCAGTGCGGAAAAGGATCTGTGTGAAGCATATCAGGGGAAATATCCTGTGCTTTTCCTTACTCTTAAAGGTGTAGAAGGGGAGAACTACGAGGAGGCAGGAAATGTTCTGGCTGCTGTCATTGCAAATGAGTGCGTCCGATTATCTTATCTGGCTGACAGCGGGAAAGTGAATCCGGCAGATACGGCAGTCTTTAACCGCCTGATGAATCAGAGCGGAAGTAAAACAGAATTGCGGATGGCGCTTGCCACATTGATGCGCATGCTGCATGCGTACTATGGGGAACAGGTGGTTCTGCTGATTGACGAGTATGATGTGCCTCTGGATAAAGCGAATGATCATGGGTATTATGACCACATGATCACTTTTCTGCGGGGATTTTTTGGAGATGCATTAAAAACAAATCCGGATCTCTTTTTTGCGGTGGTAACAGGCTGTCTTCGGATATCCAAAGAAAGTATTTTTACCGGGATCAATAATCTGAAAGTGGATACTATTTCCGACAGCCGGTATGACGAGTACTTTGGGTTTACGGATGAAGAAGTGAAAGCAGTCCTGGAGGATTACAATCTTACTTATGCTTATGATGATATGAAGAGATGGTATGACGGCTACCGTTTTGGAAACGCGAATGTATACTGCCCCTGGGATGTCATCAGTCATTGTGACAAATTGCTGGAAGAGCCGGATGCCATGCCTCGGCCGTATTGGGATAACACCAGTTCCAATCAGCTGGTGCGCCATTTTATTGATCTGGCGGATACAACGACGAAAAGCGATATTGAAAGGCTGATCTCCGGAGAAACGATTGAAAAGAAGATAACAGAAAATCTGACATATAACGAAATTGATAAGAAGACTGACAATCTCTGGAGCGTGCTGTACCTGACAGGGTATCTCACCCTTGACAGAAAAGGAAATGCGGGGCAGTATGGATATAAGCGCCTTGTTATTCCAAACCATGAAATAAAGGAGATATTTATCGAAAAAATTCAGTCCTGGTTCGAAGACAGGGTGCTGGGGAATCAAAATTCTCTGGAACCCTTCTATCAGGCTTTATATGAAGGAAATGCAGAAAAAACGGAAAAAATCCTGAATCAGCAGCTGCGTTCCATGATCAGTTATTATGATGCCGGCGAGAGCTTTTATCATGGTTTTCTGCTGGGC
>CANRGB010000045.1 GCA_947630005.1 uncultured Lachnospiraceae bacterium | reverse complement strand
TCTGTGGTTGCGCCGGTCTCTACGAAGAACGGCTTTCCGATAATCACCATGATGATGCCGAAGAATACGGTCATCAGGATTGCGGTACAGACCATGTTCTCATTGAAGATTGAGAAGAAGCCAGGCATCTCCATCTCGCCGACCTTCTTCACTTTGCGCTTTCCGCCCTTGTCTCCGAAAAGCTTGTCGGCCAGGAAATACGCAAGACGGATGCCGAACATCTGCTGATGCGCGATCGCGAAGCCGGCGCCCTCGCTCAGCTCCTGCATCGGCTTGACGGTCAGGTTCGAGCCTACCGCCCAGTAAGCGCCGAGGATGACAGCCATAACGACCATCAGCATTACATTGTTCTCAAGCAGTCCCGGAAGCGCGAACATGATCAGCCAGTAAGCCGTCGCCGCCTGCTGCACCTGTACATGACCGGTCGTGAACAGCGTTCTGCACTTTGTGATCTTGTTGAAACGCACCAGCACGATGTTGACGATGAACGCGATCAGCAGAAGCGTCATCGCCTGGGAGAATCCTTTTCCGAAAACCTCCTCAACGCCTGCCGTAACGGCATTCTGTCCGTAATACGGGTCGATTACGCACGCGGTCAGGTTGAAGCGGTCCTTCAGACCTGCCAGGATCGGGCGGAAGGTGTTGGTCAGTCCGCTGGAACCTGCGTTCAGGATCAGCATACCGATGATGGCTTTCAGAGTACCTGCAAGTGTATCATACCATTTCTTCCCCATCAGGCAGTAGCCCAGCAATGTCAGGAAGCCTACCATGTACGGCGCCTTCTGCAGCACGTAGGTCGCAAAGAAGGTCCATATGGCGTTTAACACATTTAATACTACCATATTCTTTCTCCTTATTCATCTGAATTCTTTAAAAATCCTCTTCACACGGATATTTTTTCTCCGCCTCAAGGATATCTTCCGGTGTCTCTGCCGCAGCAAGCGCGTCGAGGAGTTCCTCATTCATGAAGATCGAGGACAGCTGCTGGATATTGCTCATATGTTCATCCGGGTTCGTGGAGGAAAGCGTAAAGAAAAGGTTCGCCTCTTTCTTCTCTCCGTCCTCATCCGTTCCGAAGTCGATCAGCTTCTTTGACACCATGAAGCCGATCCCGGTCTTGTGCGCTCCCGTCGCGTTCTCCTGCGTATGCGGCATCGCCACATTGTGATCGAACACTACGTACGGACCGTATTTCTCGATGCACGCAACGATCTGTTTGTAGTAGTCAGCGTCCACGCTGCCGTCCTCCACCAGGGACTCCGCGCTCAGGCGGACAGCTTCCTGCCAGGTCACTCCCTCGCCGTCAATGAAGCGGTAATGCTTCTTCTCGACGATCGTCTGCAATACTGTAGCCATAAAATTATCCTCCTTATACTTTCCTGATTACAGGCAGGATCTGTACGGAATGTTCTGCGGATGCTCGAAGCAGTCCTCAAATCCTCTGCGGTGATGATAGTAGATCTTATCCTTATCCTGCGGATACACATACTTGCCGCCTACCTGCCAGAAGAACGGATGGAATTTGTATTCGTTCCGGTCTTTCTTGAAATCATAGAGGAGCTTGATCTCCTCGCAGTCAGCCTGGAAGTTCGTCCATACATCCCAGTGGATCGGGATCACAACCTTGCACTGCAGGTTCTCAGCCATACGCAGAACGTCGATCGAGGTCATCTTATCCTGCATTCCGATCGGATTCTCGCCGAAGGAACCGAACGCCACGTCGATATCGTAGTCTTTTCCGTGCTTCGCGAAATAGATCGAAAAATGGGAATCTCCCGAATGATAGATGTTGCCGCCCGGAGTCTTCACAAGGTAGTTGACTGCTTTCTCATCCATATCGGTCGGGCACACGCCGGTCAGTTCCTCGCGGTCCTCGCCGGTGGAATCCGTCGTTACGATGCAGGTACGGTCAAAGCTGTCAAGGCATACGATCTCGAGGTCCTTGATCTTGATCACATCGCCCGGCTTCACTGTCACACAGCGGTCTTCCGGAACGCCCCACTTTACCCAGGTCTCTACGGATTTCTTCGGTCCGATGAACGGTACCGGAATCTCTTTGCCGTTCTCGTCCGTCGTCGTCATTTTGCTCTGAAGCACATGCGCCGCCCACTCTGCGGACATATGATCCTGATGATAATGAGTCGCGAGAACCGCGTCCACCTGCTTGAACGCAAACGGATCAATCACAAACGGTACGTTGCGCAGGTTTGGCTGCATCAGACGTCCGCCGCACATATTCGCCATCTGATGTCCCGGCTTCATCTTATTGTCGCCGTGCGTTCTCTTGCCGTTTCCGCACCACAGGTCGATCGTGATATTCGCTCCGCCCGGAGTTTTAAACCACACGCCGGTGCATCCCAGCCACCACATGGCGACATTTCCCGGCTCAACTACCGCGTTCTCGATATCCTCAACCAGCCAGGTACCCCACTCGGGAAACGTACTCATGATCCATTTTTCCCGGGTCATTTCAGAAACTTTGCTCATAATGCATTGCTCCTCCTTTTATGTTTTCTTGTTCCTAACTATAGCGTAATAAACATAAAAATGCAATACCTTATTTGTTTGATTATATGTTCATTGCTTGAATTTTGCCCCATTTATTTTTATTTTTTGTGCAGATTGCTTATCTCCTCAGTGCGGCAAAAAATCCTTTATTTTCAAGGAATTTCATCGTTTCATTTTCTCATTTTCCCCTCGCCTCCTCATTTTATGATCGTTTTTTTCGTTAAATTGACGAAATTTTCTTTTTACGTTTTCAACAAATTTTTAAAATAACGTATAAATGTTTGTTTTTATACTTGAAAATGGAGTTTATGACTAGTATAATCATTTTTACGATTTTATACGTTCGATTAATATGTTTTGGCCGTATTTATGATGCTATTTTATTGTTTTATTTTTATGTTCATTCTATACCGCCGGCATAATACAGAACGTATATAAGAAAGGAAGGTTGATACATGAAAGCATATTCGATCGGCCTGTACGAAAAGGCCATGCCCAAAACCATGAGTTGGAAAGAAAAGCTTGAATGTGCGAAAGAATGCGGTTATGATTTCGTCGAGATCAGCATCGACGAGACGGACGACAAGCTTGCCCGTCTGGACTGGAGCGGGGAAGAACGCCTCGAACTGATCCGCACCATGCAGGAAACCGGAATTCCGCTCCGGAGCATGTGCCTCTCCGGTCACCGCAAGTACCCGTTCGGCGCCTCCGATCCCGAAGTGCGCAGACGCAGCATGGAGATCATGGAGAAAGCGATCCAGCTCGCGGATGATCTCGGCGTCCGGATCATCCAGCTTGCCGGCTACGACGTCTACTACGAGCCGGGCAGCGAGGAGAGCGAGCGGCTCTTCTGCGAAAATCTGAAAAAGGCCACTCTGATGGCCGCCTCAAAAGGAATTGTTATGGGGTTTGAGACCATGGAGACGGAATTCATGAACACGACAGAGAAAGCCATGAAATACGTCAATATCGTGGACAGCCCGTATCTCGGCGTTTATCCCGATTCCGGAAATCTGACAAACGCCGCGGTCAGCTATCACACCAGTGTCCTGGACGATCTGGAGACCGGGCGCGATCACATTTTTGCCCTCCATTTAAAAGAAACGGTTCCCGGAAAATTCAGGGAAATCCCCTTCCTCACCGGCCACGTGGACTTCGAGTCCGTCATTGCCAAGGCCTGGGATCTCGGCATAAGACGCTATGTCACCGAGATGTGGGACGTCGGAAACGAAAGCTGGAAAGACGACATCAAATTCGCCTGCAGCAGTATGAGCGCAATTCTGGACAAACAGCAGTAAACTACTTGATTAAGGAGGTTTTATCACCATGAAAGTCGAGAAAAAAGTCATTTCCAATTTAAATAAGTGCTACGCGATCTCCGCTCTGACCTACAAGGGCGAGAAATGCTTCCTCGTGGCCGCCGAAAAACATGATCCGTGCTATCTGTTCGCGGAGGACGGCACGCAGCTTGAAACCGTCTGGACCGAACCGGGCGGTGTTATGACCATGACGCCGGTTCCCGGCGCCGACGGACAGTTCCTCGCCACCCACAAATTCTATTCTCCGAATGATTCGCTTGACGCGAAGATCGTGATCGTCACACCGAAGTCCAAAGATAACTGGGAAGTGCGCACGCTCTGCAATGCCCCGTTCGTTCACAGATTCGGCATCCTTACAAGCGGCGGCGTAAACTACCTGATCGTCTGCTGTCTGAAGACCGGCCATGAGTATAAGAACGACTGGCGTTTCCCGGGTGCATGCTACGGCGCGGTGCTTCCGTCAGACCTCTCTTCTTTCGATGAAAATCATCCGCTTGAACTGAAGCTGATCAAGGACGGCATGCTCAAAAATCACGGCTATTCCCTGATCCGGCACGGCGGCCATGACGCGGCGCTCGTAGGCTGTGAGGAAGGCACCTTTATCTTCGATCCGCCCGCCGTACAGGGAGCCGACTGGACCGTGACACAGATCAGTTCCGTTCCGTCAAGCGACTCCGTCCTGATCGATTTCGACGGAGACGGAAAGCCCGAGCTTGGCTGCATCAGCCCGTTCCACGGCAATTCCATCACGATCTACCATCTCGACGAGCACGGCAATTACGTACCGCAGTGGAAATACGGCAGTCCGGAAGCGGAAACCGAGATGGTCCACGCGACCTGGGCATGCGAGATGCTCGGAAAGAACACCTGGATCGTCGGCTGGAGAAAAGGAACAAAGAACACGATCGCGATCACCTGGGACGCCGAAGCCGGCACCTACAAAACCGAGTACATCGACAAGAACACCGGCTGCGCGAACGCGATGCATTTCGTAAACAAGGACGGAAAAGACACGATCGTGGCGACAAACCGCGAGATCGACGAAGTGGCTCTGTACACTGTAACAGAATAACTGCCTTTAAAAACAGTATTTTCATTTTCAAAAACAGTATTTTCATTTATTACTGGACGAACACTCCAAATAAGCGTATGATAATAAAAGCACGATAATGTTATTATTTTTTTAAGGAGGCATTTATGTTAGAAGAACTTAAAAAACGTGTTTACGAAGCAAATATGGAACTTCCGCGCCATGGTCTCGTGACCTACACATGGGGCAACGTCAGTGAGATCGACCGTGAAAGCGGGCTGTTCGCAATCAAGCCAAGCGGCGTCGACTACGAGAAGCTGACTCCCGACGACATGGTGATCATGGATCTTGACGGCAACCGCGTCGAGGGCAGATACAAACCGTCCTCCGACACGGCGACCCATATTGAGCTGTACAAGGCTTTCCCGGAGATCGGCGGCGTCGTACATACACATTCTCCGTGGGCTACCTCCTGGGCGCAGGCCGGCAGAGACATCCCCTGCTACGGAACGACCCATGCGGACTACATGTACGGCCCGATCCCGTGCGCGCGCAACCTGACTCCCGAGGAAATCGACGAGGCGTATGAGCGCAACACCGGACTCGTGATCATCGAGACTTTCAAAACGAGAGGCATCAATCCTGTTTTTGTCCCGGCAGTTCTGTGCAAGAACCACGGCCCGTTCACCTGGGGCAAGGACGGCGCTGAGGCCGTACACAATTCCGTCGTTCTCGAAGAGGTCGCCAAGATGGCGGCAAGGACCGAGATGATTAATCCGCGCGTTGTTCCGGCTCCGGACTGCATCAAGGACAAGCATTTCCTGAGAAAGCACGGCGCAAACGCTTATTACGGACAGTAAGAATCAAATATTACAGAAAGGATCAGGCAAAATGACGACTCTGGAATTACAAAAAATGGCGAATGAGGTCCGCAAAGGCATTGTGACCGCGGTACACAGCGCGAAAGCCGGACATCCGGGCGGATCTCTTTCCGCGGCGGACGTATTTACGTATCTGTATTTTGAAGAGATGAACATCGACCCGAAGGATCCGAAGAATCCCGACAGGGACCGCTTCGTCCTTTCCAAAGGCCACACGGCTCCGGGCTATTATTCCGCAATGGCGCACAGGGGATATTTCCCGGTGGAAGATCTGACGACGCTGCGTAAGCTCGGCTCTCATCTGCAGGGCCACCCGTGCATGCAGCATATCGCAGGCATCGACATGTCCTCCGGTTCTCTCGGACAGGGAATCTCCGCGGCGGTCGGCATGGCTCTCGCGGGCAAGATGGACAAAAAAGATTACCGTGTTTATACGCTGCTCGGAGACGGCGAGATCCAGGAAGGCCAGGTATGGGAGGCTGCCATGTTCGCGGGCCACAGAAAGCTTGACAACCTCGTGGTGATCGTTGACAACAACGGACTCCAGATCGACGGAAGTATCGCCGACGTATGCTCCCCGTACCCGATCGACAAGAAATTTGAAGCCTTTAACTTCCATGTGATCAACGTCGCCGACGGCAACGATATGGATCAGCTTCGCGCCGCTTTCGCAGAAGCGAGAACCGTAAAAGGAATGCCGACCGCGATCGTCATGAAGACGGTCAAAGGCAAAGGCGTCTCCTTCATGGAGAATCAGGCGTCCTGGCACGGAGTCGCTCCGAACGATGAGCAGTACGCCATCGCCATGGCAGATTTAGAGAAAGTGGGGGAAGCATTATGTCAGAAGTAAAGAAGATCGCTACCAGAGAGAGCTAT
The DNA here is from genome assembly GCA_947630005.1 of uncultured Lachnospiraceae bacterium. Taxonomy (GTDB): domain Bacteria; phylum Bacillota; class Clostridia; order Lachnospirales; family Lachnospiraceae; genus Choladousia. Next base: position 15,463 of record CANRGB010000045.1, on the reverse strand, counting down.
GGAAACGCGCTCGTCGAGCTCGGCAAAAAGCATGAGAATCTCGTGGTTCTCGACGCTGACCTTGCGGGAGCTACCAAGACGGGAACTTTCAAGAAAGCGTTCCCGGAACGCCACATTGACTGCGGTATCGCGGAGTGCAACATGATGGGCATCGCGGCGGGTCTCTCCACAACGGGCAAGGTTCCGTTCGCGAGCACCTTCGCCATGTTCGCTTCCGGCCGCGCGTTCGAGCAGGTCCGCAACTCCATCGGCTATCCGCATATGAACGTAAAGATCGGCGCGACTCACGCCGGGATCTCTGTCGGCGAAGACGGCGCGTCCCACCAGTGCAACGAGGATCTTGCCCTGATGCGCACGATTCCGGGCATGGTCGTCATCAACCCGTCCGACGATATCGAGGCAAAAGCCGCGGTTGAGGCTGCTTTTGAACATGACGGCCCGGTCTATCTGCGTTTCGGCCGTCTTGCCGTTCCGGTCATCAACACAAACCCGGATTATAAGTTTGAGCTCGGCAAAGGCATCGTGCTCCGCGAGGGAACGGACGTAACGATCATCGCGACCGGCCTGTGTGTAAGCGGCGCTCTCGAAGCGGCGGAAATGCTCGCGAAAGACGGCGTATCCGCGAAGGTCATCAATATCCACACGATCAAACCGCTCGACGAGGATCTGGTCGTCGAGGCTGCAAAAGCCACCGGAAAGGTCGTCACCGTGGAGGAGCACTCCGTGATCGGCGGACTTGGAAGCGCGGTCTGCGACGCGCTCTGCGCGAAGGCTCCGACGCCTGTGCTCAAGATCGGCATCCAGGATGTGTTCGGCGAGTCCGGCACGGCCGCCGCCCTGATTGAGAAATACAAGCTGGACGGCAAGGGAATTTACGAGCAGGTAAAAGCCTGGCTGTAAAAACTGATCAGACATTCTGTAGTGCTCTGATCGAGTAGGAGGCGGTTTTTCCCTCCTGCTCGCCTGCGCGGCCCAGGTGCTGCGTCAGCAGCTGGTTTCCATGCCTGGGCCTGCGCATATAATAAAGACAAGAGGCGCTGCCACTTTGCAGCGCCTCCGTCCATTTGAAGACATCTTTATTGTATCAATGCTTTTTACTCTTACCAATTTCCATTTACTCAATGCTCTTCAGCGATTCCACCATATCAATCTTTTTCAGTTTGAAGTACATAACCGCGTTCACAATGACTGAGAATGCGAACGTATACAATACGCCGTACAGGTAGCTCATCGGCTTGATGTCCCTGCCGAACATGCAGGAATCAACCTCCACCGTCAGGATGACAAAGCTGTGCAGGAACTTTCCGATGAATATCCCGAGAAACGCTCCGACAAGCGTCAGAATAATGTTCTCACGGTACACGTACGCCCCCACTTCCCCGTCGTAAAAACCCAGAACCTTCAGCGTCGCAAGTTCGCGCTTGCGCTCATTGATATTGATGTTGTTCAGATTGTAGAGCACGACGAACGCGAGCATTCCGGCCGATACGATCAGCACGATCATAACGACGTCAAGCGCGCTCAGCATGTTGTTGAGCTGATCGGCAAGCGTGTAAGTATAGGAAATATTCAGAGCCGCGTCGTATTCCAGCAGATGCGCGCCGATGCTCTGCAGTTCTTCCTGATGATCCTCTCCCGCGATCATCAGAACGCTGTTGTACTCCGGCTCTTTTCCGAACACCGACTCATACAGCGCCGGCGTCAGATAAATGTAATGCGACAGATAGTTCTCGCAGACCCGGGCGACCGGGATCGACAGCATCCCGCCGTCCTCCTCCTCCACAAGAATGTGATCTCCCGGCTGCAGTTCAAACTCCACGGCGATCTTCTCGGTCACGATCGCGCCGGTATCGTCAAGCGTGTACGGCTCCTTCGTCTCCCGGTTTCGGAACGTGAACAGCTGGTCCACATCCTCCTGCGATTTCACGACCTGCAGATACGCCGACCATTCTTTCTGGTTTTTCTGCTCGTGCTCCGGTTTTACATCAACCTTCTGCATATAGCTCAGAGACGACAGGCGGATCCGGTCGTCCTCTTCTGCCGCCCGCACCACTTTCTGCTGCTCTTCCTCGTCCTCCTCCGTATCAAGGATCAGCATCGCCTCGTAGTGCTGAAGCTCGTCAAACTGCAGAAGCGCCACATCCATAATGGAGTCCCGCAGTCCGTAGCCGACAAGCAGCAGTCCCATGCAGCCGCCGATGCCGATCACCGTCATCAGAAACCTTTTTTTATAGCGCAGAAGATTTCTCACGGTCGACTTCCACAGAAAGCTCAGAGGTCTCCAGAGAAACGGCAGATATTCAAGCAGCACGCGCTTTCCCTGCTTCGGCGCCGGAGGGCGCATCAGAGCCGCCGGAACCGCGCGCAGCTCGCGCCGGCAGGCGGAAAACGTCGCCGCTATAGTGCAGAGCATCGCGACCGCCGCCGCGACGATCCCGAATTCCCAGTTGTACGGAACAAGCACCGCGGGAAGATGCTGATACATGATGCCGTAGGCCGTGATGATGACCCAGGGAAATACCTTTTCTCCAAACAGAATCCCGACGACGCTCCCGCCGAGCGTTGCGTAAAACGCGTATTTCAGATATTTGGAAGCGATCGCGCCCTTGCCGTAGCCGAGCGCCTTGAGCGTACCGATCTGCGTCCGCTCTTCTTCCACCATCCTTGTCATGGTCGTAAGGCTGATCAGCGCGGCTACAAGGAAAAACAGCGCGGGGAATACCTCTCCGATATTTGACATACGCTCCGCGTTCTCCCCGTATCCGGTGTTTTCTGGAAGGGAATCCCGGTTATAAACATACCATTCCGGGACTTTGATCTTCGCGATCTCTTTTTCCCCGTCGGCAATCTCCTGTTCCGCGTCCGCGACCTCCTGCTCCGCGTCCGCGATCTCCTGCTTCGCGTCCGCTATCTCCTGCTCGGCCGTCCGCTTCCCTTCCTCGTAATCCTTCCAGCCGTCCTTCAGCTTCTGCTCGTTCTCTGCAATCTCTTTTTCGCCGTCCGCGATCTTCTGCTTCGCGTCCGCAAGCTCTTTCCTTCCGTCTGCGATCTCCTGCTTCGCGTCCGCGATCTGACACTGCCCGTCAAGCAGCACCGCCTGGGAACTGTTCCACTCGGCCCATCCCGCATCCAGCTCCCTGCGCGCGCTGTCCAGCTGACTCTTCGCGTCCGCGAGCTCCTGATAACCGGCGTCCACTTCTTTCTGGCCGTCGTCCAGTTCTTTCTTCGCGGCTTTCAGCTGTTTTGCCGCCGCCCGCAGTTCCTTTTTCCCCTGCCGGATCTGCGCTTTGCTGGTCTTCAGCTCTTCCAGGCCGGAGTCAATCTGCTCTTTTGCCGCGGCCAGCTCGGCATAGCCCGCGTCGATCTCCGCTTTTGAATCATTCAAAGCGGCATAGCCCGCGTCAAGCTGCGCCTTTGCCTCCGCAAGCTGCGCGGCCGTCGCGTCAAGCACCTCTTTTGAGGCGGCCAAAGAAGAATAACCCGCGTCAAGCTGCGCTTTTGCCTCCGCAAGCTGCGCCGAAAGTGCGTCGATCTCCGGCTTTTTCGCGTCCAGAGCCGCCTGGCTCTCCTGAAGCTGCGCCTCCATCGCCGCAAGCGTCTCTTTTGAGGAAGCAATCTCCGCCTCCAGACCGGCGATCTGGGCTTCGAGCTGCGCGATCTCCTGGCTGTGATCTTCCGGAGCCGGAGTTTCGCTTTCCGCCGGCGGTTCGCTTTCCCCGGAACCGCCCTCTCCCGGAGTTTCGCTCTCCTGAGAACCATCGTCCGGATTTTTGCCGTCCTCCGAAGCGCCCTGCCCCGCGCCTCCTGCCAGGCTTTTCAGAACCTCAAGCTGTTCCCGCAGAGCGGCCAGCTGGCTTTCCTGGGCGCCGATGGACGCCCGCAGTCCCTCGATATTCTGGCCAAGCTGCACGAGCGCGTTCCTTCCCGCCTCGTATTCCGCCAGCGCCGCGGCGCCCGTATCATACTGCGCCTGCGCCTGCGCGAGTTCGGCGGCTCCCGCGTCGTACTGCGCCTGTCCCTGCGCGAGCTGCTCCATCCCGGCGTCATATTCCGACTGATGCTGCGCAAGCTCGGCGGCTCCCGCGTCATACTGCGTCTGTGCCTGCGCGAGCTGTTCCATTCCGGCGTCATACTCCGACTGCGCCTCTGCCATCTGGCTTACGCCGTCATTATATGCCTGCTCTCCTTCTTCCAGCTGCTTTTTGCTTTTTCTGTATTCTTTTCTTCCTTTTTTCAGTTCTTCCCGGCCCGCGTCGATCTCCTCCTGCGCGGCCGAAAGTTCCTTCCGGGCGGCCTCGGCTTCCTTCTGATACTGATCCTGGCCGGATTTCCAGGAGGTCTCTCCGTCGACAAGCGTCTGTCTCGCCTCCGCAAGCTGCGCGGCTCCGCTGTTCAGCTCCGCCTCCTTCTCAGCAAGCTGGGCCTGCGCGTCGTCAAGCTCTTTCTCCCCGTCGGCTGCCTCCTGCTTCGCGTCCGCAAGCTCCTGCTTCCCGTCCGCAAGCTCGGATTCTCCTTCGAGCAGCTCTGATTCGGCCTCCGCGAGTTCCGATTCCGCCTCGCTCTCGGCGTCTGCCAGCTTCTGCTTCGCGTCCGCGAGTTCCTGCTTTCCGTCCGCGAGTTCCTGCTTTCCCTCGTCAAGCTCGGACCTCGCCTCCTCCATCACTTCTTCATACCGGATCTCACAGCGCACGTCCTGGATCTCCTCGATCCGGTCGGACACCGCTTTCACCACATCGTCGTATTCCTCCGTGTAGGCCAGAAGCTCCCGCGCGCCGTCCGCCAGCACATAGGCCATGCTGTATGCCTTCGCGTCAAAATCCTCCGGCAGCACATAGGCAAAGCCTGCCACCTCCCCGTTTCCGAGCGTCGTGCTGCCGCGCTCAAAAGCGATGTACGCCGGACTGTTTCCAAGACCGCAGACCGTAAACGTATCCCGCGTAAGCTGGCTGTCCTCCTCATCTCCGGAAAACGCGATCTTCAGCGTATCGCCGACCTTGTATCCGTTCTCGGCCGCGTAGGCGGAGTCGAGAAGGCAGTCGCCCGGCTTTTGCGGCAGGGCGCCTTCCTCCGCGGCCGGATGGTTTACTTCGCCGGGAAGCGATTCGATGCGCAGCACGTTCCTGCTCTCTCCTTCCCCGCAGAAAACGTCCTCCTGGTACGTCCCTTCCGCGCAGGCGACGCCCTCAAGAGCGCGGATCGCCGCAATGTCATCCTCTGTGATCCCCAGCGTGCTGATGACCCGGATATCCATCAGACGGCTGTCGTCAAAATAGCTGTCTCCCGTGATCCTCATATCGGGAGCGGCCGCCTGTATCCCGGAATAAAACGCGACTCCCATCGCCACGATAAAAAATATGGATAAAAAACGGTTCAGACTCTTCCTGACCTCAGTCCGGAAATCCTTCTTTAACGCTTTCTTTTTCATACGTCACCATTTTCATTCAGCTTCTGATTCAGCTTTCATTTCTATCCGTTTCCCCTACCATTCGATCTGTTCGACCGGGATCGGACGGCTGTTGAGCTCCATCCCCGAGACCCGCCCGTTCTTGATCCGGATCACGCGGTCTGCCATCGGCGCGATCGCCAGATTGTGTGTGATGACAATGACCGTCATCCCTTTCTTCCGGCAGGTATCCTGCAAAAGCTTCAGGATCGCCTTTCCGGTCTGATAATCGAGCGCGCCGGTCGGTTCGTCGCAGAGCAGCAGTTTCGGATTTTTCGCGAGCGCGCGGGCGATCGATACCCTCTGCTGCTCGCCTCCGGAAAGCTGCGCCGGAAAATTGCCGAGACGTTCGCCAAGCCCCACTTCCCGGAGCACATCATCGGCGCGCAGAGGATTTTTGCAGATCTGAAGCGCGAGCTCCACATTCTCGAGCGCCGTCAGATTCGGGATCAGATTATAAAACTGGAAGACAAAGCCTATGTCGTTGCGCCGGAAGCCGATCAGTTTCCGGTGAGAATATTTCGCGATATCCTCTCCGTCCACCAGCACGCTTCCGCCGCTCGCCGTATCCATGCCTCCCAGAATATTCAGTACGGTCGTCTTGCCGGCCCCGCTGGGACCGACAATCACCGTAAACTCGCCTCTGTTAATTTCAAAATCAATTCCGTCCACCGCGCGGATCTCCACCTCTCCCATGCGGTAGACCTTCGTCACATGCTCCAGCTTTACAAATGCGTCCTGCATCCGCTTCCCTCCCGTTTTATTTCCTCTCCGGAAGATCGATATAATCTCTGTGGTGTCCTACATACTTGTACGCCGGACGTATAATCTTTCCTTCGTTGACCAGTTCCTCGATCCGGTGCGCGCACCAGCCGGAGATACGGGAGATCGCGAAGATCGGAGTGAACATCTGCCTCGGAATCCCGAGCATGGAGTAAACAAAGCCGCTGTAAAAGTCCACGTTGCAGCAGATCGGCTTGTGCAGCCGCTTGCGGTTTGTCAGCAGTTCCGACGCGATGCGCTCCACGTTCTCATACAGAGCGAATTCCTCCGTACGCCCCTTTTCCTCGGAAAGACTCCGCGCGTATTCTTTCAGAATGACGGCCCGCGGATCCGACAGCGTATATACGGCATGTCCCATTCCGTAGATCAGGCCGCTCCCGTCAAACGCCTCCTTGTTGATGATCTTCATCAGATATTCCCGGATCATGCCCTCATCCGACCAGTCGGCGACATTCGCCTTGATATCGCGGAACATATTCTCTACTTTAAGGTTCGCGCCGCCGTGCTTCGGTCCTTTCAAGGAGCCAAGTGAAGCCGCGATCGCGGAGTATGTATCCGTGCCGGTGGATGAAACGACATGCGTCGTAAACGAGGAATTGTTTCCGCCGCCGTGCTCCGCGTGGATCACCAGCGCGATGTCAAGCACCCGGGCCTCGAGCTCCGTATACCGCCCGTCTATCCTCAGAATCCGAAGGATATTCTCCGCCGTGGAGAGCTCCGGCTTCGGGTAGCGGATGACAAGGCTCTTGTCATTGTGGTAATGCTGATACGCGTGGTAAGCGTACACTGAGATCAGCGGCAGCGTCGCGATCAGCTCAAGCGACTGTTTCAGAACGTTCGGGATGGAAATATCATCCGGATTGTCATCATATGAATAAAGAGTCAGCACACTTTTCTGGAGCGCGTTCATGACATCCATGCTCGGTGCTTTCATGATTACGTCCCTGACAAATTTGTCCGGCAGTTCCCGGTACTGGCTCAGTATCTCAATAAATTCATGAAGCTGCTGCTCATTGGGCAGCGCTCCGAACAGCAGGAGGTACGTGGCCTCCTCAAAATTGAACTTGCGCTTTCGGAAACCCTTCATCAGATCCATGACATTGTAGCCCTGATAATAGAGCTGTCCGTCCATCGGGACCTTCCTTCCGTTCACTGTGCGAAACGCTACAACGTCCGAAATCTCCGTCAGACCTGTGAGGACGCCTTTGCCGTCCGATTCACGCAGGCCTCTTTTCACGTCATATTCCTGATACAGGTTCAGATCAAGCGCTCCCGAAATCATGCAGTACTTTACGAGCTCCGCCAGCCTCTCATCTCTTGTCTTCCTATCAATCTCTTTACGCACTACAGTTTTCTCCTTTCGCCATACTTTCATAACCCCGCCATTATAGCATGTAATTTCAGCAAGGTAAAGCACCGCTCTATTACAAAGTAAAGAATTTTCGCCCGAAAATGCGTCTTCTGGGCTCCCGGACCGGAGAATCCGCAGAATCCGGCTTTCACAAAAACGGCGGAACCGGCCGGATCACGGGGAATCATACACAATCACCGGCGTTCCGATCTCCACCGCGTCGTAAATGATCTGCACCTGATCATACGGAGTGTTCACACAGCCGTGGGAACCGTTCGTCAGATAGATGGTTCCTCCGAAATACGCCCGCGCCTTGAGATCATGGATCCCCACGTCCCCGTTGAACGGCATCCAGTAGTCAACCGGGGTCTGATACCCCTCCCCTTTCAGGACATAATCCCGCATCTTCGCGTCGATCGACCACACGCCGCCCGACGGGGTCGCGTTTCCCTTATTCGGATTGCCTGTAACGACCGGCGTATCCGAGACTACATTCCCGTCCTTGTAGCAGATCATCCTCTGCTGGGAAATGCAGATCTCCACATAGGTATCCCCGATGTCATTTTCATTCCGGCTCATGGCCGTGTAAAGATATTCCGGCTCAAGCGTCACGTCTTCTTTCCCCTGTATGGCATTGAGCAGTTGACGCAGAGTCGCCGGCTGGTCGATCGCCCAGCCGTAATCCCCTCCGTAGAGCGATACGGTCGTCCCGTAAGAGGTATAAAACTGACGTTCCAGGCCGAATGTGTCATACTTCCTCGCGAGCGCCTCAACATAGAGCTCCGCCTTTGAATCGTCCACCGCGAACGTCCCGTCGGCGGCCTTCACGATCCAGTCCTCCATAACGGAAGCGTCCAGAACCTCTGTCCTGTCACCGAAAGTATAAGTGACGCGAGCCTGTACCAGTTCATTCATCGCCGCGGCGTCCTCCGTGAGCTGTTCGTCGTCCCGGTACACTTCCGGATTCAGATAACAGTCTTCCTCTTCGAGCGAAACGGAGTTCTTCCCCTGATCCAGAGCGGACATGACCGCCTCCGCCGCCTTTTCCTTGTCCAGCGTCGTCCCGATCTCCTCCGGAACAATCTCGAAGCCGTCCGGAGTTCCCTCAATATAGGCATCCCTGGGCTGGACCGCCAGAACATCGCTGAAACATTCCAGCTTTCCCAGCACGGTCTTTACTTTCTCCCTGTCATAGGTAAAGGCAATGGACGCGCGGGATTTGTCCAGCAGAAACATTACCGGCCACAGCCAGGCGCGCTGCTTTTTCATGAGCTGATCGATGCTGCTGTCATCGACAAACTTCAGCCCGATCTGATCTGCCCGGATTGTCTCCTGCCGGTCTCCCCGCTCATAAATGGTCAGCATGCTCTCCCCGAGCTTCTCCGCCACCTCTTCTTTTGCCCGCGCGGCGGTCATCTGGCTGCAGTCGATGCCGTAAATGGTTCTTCCCTCATAAAAATGCGCGGAGAAATAGACCGCGGCGGCGGCGTAAATAACGGCAAACACGCCCGCGCAGCACCCAAGCAGACGATGCAGCCGCCGGATCCTTCGCTGATGCAGCCGTTCCTGCCAGGTCGGTTCCTGGCCGCCGGCGCTCCCATCCTCTTTTTTCTTTTCCAGTGAAGCGGACTGTCCGGAAGAGTTTATCAGCCTGAGAAACTTTGCGCTGTCGTCTTCCCGTCTCCGTGTGCCGGAAACTCCCGCCGTTTTCGGCTGCCTCCGGTTGGTGGCAGCGAGCTTTCCGATCTTTTTTTCCGGCCTGCCGTCCTCCCCTTCCCTGCGTTCCGTTTCCAGGGATATCACCTCGATCCAGTCCGCGCCTCTGCCGTCCTCACGGCTTCCGGCCTGCCGCTTTTCCTGGTAGCGGCTCCCGCTTTTCTCTCCGCTCTCTGTCCCCTCATTCATTTTTCATTTCCCCCATCATCCCCCTGCTGTCTGATATATATGCAGTCTTCTGCTTTTGTAATCACGTCTTTCGGGCCCGGAGGCCATGCTTTTCCGGATAAAATGAAAAAATATGACTCCCGAACCCCGACAGGATTCATTATAAACGATATTTTCCCGCATGGCAAGTATGTCTATAGAAGACGCTGCCGTTTACAACACACAATTCGGACACAATTCCTTCGAAAAATGGACACAATTATTGAATAGAATGGACAAAACTAATCAGCAGGGAGTGATTTTCTTTGATTGAAGCAGAACATCTCACAAAACGCTATGGAAATCATCTGGCCGTCGACGATCTGTCTTTTACCGTCGGGGAAGGTCAGATCTATGGGTTTCTCGGCCCGAACGGCGCCGGAAAATCCACTACAATGAACATTATGACAGGGTACATCGCCCCCACTTCGGGCGAGGTGCGGATCAACGGTCACAGTATTCTCGATGAGCCGGAGGAGGCCAGGAAGTGTATCGGCTACCTTCCCGAGATTCCGCCGCTGTACCCGGACATGACGGTAAAGGAGTACCTCGTCTTCGCGGCGGGCCTCAAAAAGATCCCGCGCAAAAGCGCGCCGGATATGATCGCGGATCTGATGGAGACGACCGGCATCACCGATATGCAGAATCGTCTGATCCGCAATCTGTCCAAAGGCTATCGTCAGCGCACAGGCCTTGCGCAGGCGCTCCTCGGCTATCCCCCCGTCATCATACTCGACGAGCCGATGGTGGGACTCGACCCGAGACAGATCATCGAGATCCGCGATCTGATCCGCAGTCTCGGCCGGAAGCACACGGTTATTTTAAGTTCTCATATTCTTTCCGAGATCAGCGCGGTCTGCGACCACATCATGATCATTTCTCATGGAAAGCTGGTCGCGAGCGATACGCCGGAAAATCTTCCGCTTCTGATGGCAGGGACAAACACCCTCCAGCTTACTGTCCGGACAGACGAACAGACGCTGCGCTCCATCCTGAACGCGCAGGACGCGGTTCTCTCCTACACGCTTGAACCGTCCTCGGAAAACGGCGCGTGGGACGCGGTCATCCGCAGCGAGACGGACTCGGATCTGAGGGAAGCGCTGTTTTTCGGCTGCGCGAAGCAAAACGCCGCGATTCTGAATATGCAGCTGTCCAGAATGTCGCTTGAGGATATCTTCCTTGAACTGACCGAAGATGAGACGAAAACAGAAGGAGGGGACGAAAATGGCAGCCATTTATCGTAGAGAAGTAAAGAGTTTTCTGAACTCGGTGACCGGCTATCTGTTCATCGCGTTCATTCTGGTCGTGACCGGCATCTATTTCACGGCATATCACCTGCGGGGCGGTTATCCGGTATTTTCCTACACGCTTGAGGCGATCGTCGTCATCTTTCTGATCGCCGTGCCGGTTCTGACGATGCGTATTCTCGCGGAGGAGCGCCGGCAGAAAACCGATCAGCTGCTTCTTACATCCCCGGTGTCCGTTTCCGGCATCGTAGTCGGAAAGTATCTGGCTCTCGTCACGATGCTCCTGATCCCGACTCTGATCATGGCGGTCTATCCTCTGATCCTGACGCAGTTCGGAAGCGTCTCGCTTCCCGAATCCTACACCGCGCTGGCCGGGCTGTTTCTGCTTGCCGGCAGCTTTCTCGCGATCGGACTGTACCTGTCCTCCACTACGGAAAATCAGGTGATCGCCGCCGTACTGACCTTTCTGGTCCTGTTTCTCTGTTATATCATGGACGGGATCGCCTCGTTTTTCCCGGAAACAGCCTCCGCGTCCTTCTATGCGCTGGTCATTGCCGCCGCTGCCGCCGCTTTTCTTCTTTATTATATGACGGCGCACACTCTGATCGCCGCCGCCGGATTTCTTCTGGCCGAAGGAACGCTGACCGCTCTGTTTTTCCTCAGGCCTTCCATATATGAAGGGCTGATCCAGAAAATCCTCGGTATTTTCGCTATAACCGATCGTTTCTCGGAATTTACAAACGGTATTTTTGACCTGTCGGGCGTCATCTATTACCTCAGTATTATCGTGGTCTGCCTGTTTCTGACGGTTCAATCCATACAGAAACGGCGCTGGAGTTAAAGGAGGAGCAGAATATGAAATTCCCAGCACATAAACAGAAAGACTCAGACACGGCACAGCGCCGCATTTCCCGAAAGCCGGACAAAAGGCGGGTGCGCAGCGGTTCCTACAGCACGTTTCTTACCGTCATCGTTCTCGCGTCCGCCGTCGTGCTCAATCTGCTGGCGGCCGAGCTTCCGGTTCAGTACACGCAGTTCGATCTCAGCACGCAAAAATTATATACGCTGCGCTCCCAGACCGAGGATCTGGCCGCTTCGCTCGACAAAGATGTCACGCTTTATTATATTGTACAGGACAGTTCCCGCGATGAGACCGTCTCCCGGCTGCTCGAGCGGTATGAGGACCTTTCTTCCCATATTTCAGTCGTCGAAAAGGATCCTGTCCTCTCCCCGAATTTTACCTCTCAGTACACAGATGAAACGCTCTCCGACAACAGCGTGATCGCCGTATGCGGAGAAAACAGCAGGGTCGTTCCCTACGACGATATGTACGAGCAGGAGTTTAATTACAATTATTATTCTTATGAGACGACAGGCTTTGACGCTGAGGGACAGATCACCAGCGCGCTTGCCGCTGTCACATCAGAAGACCTGCCCGTTCTCTGCCGCCTGACCGGACATGGAGAGGCCGAACTGGACAGCTCCGTGACAAGCCTGATCGAAAAACAGAACATCCGGATGGAGGATCTGAATCTTCTGACTTCCGACCAGATTCCGGAGGATACGGACTGCCTGCTGATTCTCTCCCCTGCATCCGATCTCAGCGAAGCGGAAACTGACAAAGTCCTGGATTACCTGCGCACCGGCGGAAGCGCGGTCATTTTCACAGATTACTCCGAACAGGAAACGCCGAATCTCGACGCAATCCTGGCCTGGTACGGAGTCAGCCGCGCAGAGGGCGTCGTGATCGAAGGCGACGGCAATCATTTTATCCAGGTTCCCTACTACCTTGTACCCGATATCAAGAGTACGGATTACACCGCGGATATGGCAGACGGCAGCAGCTACGTTCTGCTCGCGGCGGCGCAGGGACTTACCGCGGACGATTCGCTGCGCGATACGCTCTCTGCCTCGGAGCTTCTTTCCACCTCCGATTCCGCTTATTCAAAGACAGACGTCGCGGGCATGTCCACTTATTCCAAAGAGGACGGTGATATTGACGGTCCCTTCAGCCTGGGAGTCGTCGTCACGGAAGACGTCGAACTGACCGACGATCTGCTGGCGGAAGTCGCCGAAAGCCCGGAATCCTCCGAATTAAATACCGTCGTGCCTGCCGGCCTCGGAAATCTGGAAAATGCAGAAGAACCAGCAGATTCCGAACTGAAAGACAGCGGTCTGACCGAAAAGGAAAACACCGGCTCAGACACAGAAAGCATGTCGGAGGCAGAATCCGAAGACGTCACGGAGAACGCGGCCGAAGATACCTCTGAGGCGGAATCCGGGGACAGCACAGAGAACGCGGCTGAAGATATATCAGAGGCAGTCACGGAAAGCGCGGCCGAGGATACCTCTGAGGCAGTCACGGAAAGTGCGGCCGAAGATACCTCTGAAGCGGAATCCGGGGACAGCACGGAAAACCTGTCCGGCACAGATCCGGATACCGCAAAAGGAACCGCGGAAAACGCCGCCGCTCCCGAAACCGTGCAGACGAACCTCGCCGTGTTTAGCTCATCGTCGCTCCTCGATCCGGGAGCCAATCAGATGGTAGCCGGAGGCAACCTTAAACTGTTCCAGAATATTCTGAGCCGTTTCTGCGGAAATGAGATCAATATATCTATCCCGTCAAGAAGCCTCAGCCTTGAATATCTCACCGTGACTTCCCAGGCCGGAAGCATGTGGAGTATCCTCGTGACCGGCATCATTCCGGGAGCCTTCCTGCTGTACGGACTTTTCGTCTGGTACCGCCGGCGCAGACAGTAAACTTTTTAGGAGATGATTTATTATGAAACGCAGACCTGTTACCCTGCTGCTTGGCTGTCTCTGCCTCGCGCTGCTGACCGGAGCCTATCTGACGCTGAAACGCAGCAACGATCAGGCAGAGCAGGAAGCGGCGGAACAAAGCGATACAGAACCCATCCTGACGATCAGTCCGGACGAGGTTCGCCAGATTTCTTTCCTGATTGACGGTTCAAACACTGCATTCAGCCGAACCGATACAGACGATGACTGGCATCTTTCGGAAGATCAGAATTTCCCGGTAGATCCTGCTCCGATTTCCGACATTCTTGAACAGCTTGCCCCGCTTGGCGCGGTCCGCACGCTGACCGATGCCGCCGCCCTCTCCGAGTACGGGCTTGATACGCCTTCAAACACAGTCACCGTAACCACGCAGGACGGAACAGAGACAACAATCGCGCTCGGAGATACGAACAACTCTACCGGAGACGACTACGTGATGCTGAACGGCGACAGCTCCACGCTTTATACGATCGGCAGCAGCCTCCGCTCCTGCCTGCTGGACAGACTTTACGATTACGCCGCAGGCGAGGAACTCCCGATGCTTCTGGCTTCTGATATTACCGGGGTGGACGTCTCGCTTGATTCGCAGGAACTTGCGCTCTCCCTCAAAGACAATCTCTGGACTGTCTCGGATGGGAATGCGGATCTTGAAAATGTGGATCAGGAAGCTGTCAGCAGCCATATTTCCGATCTCACCGGACTCTCGTACGTCGATTTTCTGGACTATAACTGCACGACGCCGGAGCAGTACGGACTGAACCCGCCCGCTGCCACGATCACAATTTCCTGGAAGGACGACAGTTCCGACGGTTCGGGTGAGGCAGACAGTTCCGATGAAACCGAAACAGATACAGCAGAAACAGAGCTGACCGAAGCCGGGACGGAGGAACAAGAACCGTCCGAAACCGGAGCCGATACAGGGGAAACAGAGCTGACCGAAGCCGGGACAGAGGAACAAGAGCCATCCGAAACCGGAGCCGATACAGCAGAAACAGAGCTGACCGAAGCCGGGACGGAGGAAACTTCATCAGTACAGCAGCTCACGCTTCATGTCGGCGCCACGGACGACAGCGGTAATTATTATGTACAGCTGGAAGGTTCCACGGAAATCCACACCATGTCGGCTGATTTCATTGAGGGAATCCTCGGCTGGACAGCCGCCGATTTCGAGGCAGAACCGGAATCTGAATCCGAGACGGAGACAGGAACAGGCGTGAATTCTCAGGCGGAGGCAGAAACTGACGCGAGTCCTCAGACAGAGACAGAAACAGATGTGAACTCTCAGACAGAGGCAGAAACAGATGTGAACTCTCAGACAGAAGTCGAAACAGAAACGGACTTCTAAATCGTGACAGATGCTGTTCTCATTACCCCAAAAGAAATAATCTCTGCTTCTGCAGACAACGGGCCGAAATCCGCTGTTACGGATTTCGGGTTTGTCAAGTAAAATGTGTAAATTTTTTTAAATTATATAGGGTTTTATAAAAACGGATAACCAGCAGCAGTTATCCGTTTTTTAGTCAGATATACCGGCGGGGGGTATATCTCTGATATGCAGATCCTTCCATCCCTTTAAGGAGAAACCGAAAGGATCACCGGGGCTTTTCCATCCTCAATGCCTTTATGTAATCCATTGGCTTTCCCTCCGCGTTTGTCAGTCCAAACGGGTTTGTATGCAGACAGTGCCCCTCAAGCATCCAGTCCAGCAGCCCCCTGTACTCCGACGCGGTCACAGGGGTATGGTACGCGTATTCACTGATCTTCCCGCGCAGGTAACATTCCCACTCCTTTTCCCTCAGGTATTCTTCGTGTCCCATGGCGTGCCTCCTAACGGTTCTCATATTTCAGGAGGCGTTTCTGCATCCTCTCATCCATCGACAGCTGGTTCCTCACCATCGCCCAGTTGGGAACCGGACG
>CANRGB010000044.1 GCA_947630005.1 uncultured Lachnospiraceae bacterium | reverse complement strand
TTCTCAAAAGGCTATTTTTCAATAGCTTGTTTTAGTGCGCCATTTTTTGGCTTTCCTCTACTTTCTTTCACACTACAACCTCCTTTTGCTGTATAGTCCAGTCTCACAGCAGAGACTAACGGGCTTCTTTTCCTGAAAACATGAAAAATGCAGAACATAGTTTTGAAAACTATGTAATGCATGATGAAATACTAGCACATGTGAAAGAAAATGTCAACATCATATGAAAATAAAAAAAGTTAATGGACGGAGCAAAAGAAGTGTGGTATCATGAAAAAAATTTTTCAGACGCTTATATTATTGTGTCTGAGAAAGGAGGAAATGAAAGAAAAGATGGATGAGAAGAGGATTTTAAAATACCCCAGAACGCCGCATCTGGAGGGCTCCAGGCTTCAGCCCGGAGATGAGGATCTGAGTCAGATCCCGTTTGCGGATATCCGGGGACGCCATCTGGTGGCGGAAGAAAAGATAGACGGAGCGAACAGCGGGATTTCCTTTAACGAACAGGGAGAACTTCTGCTGCAGAGCCGCGGGCATTACCTGACCGGAGGATACCGCGAGAGACATTACAATCTGATGAAGCAGTGGGCCATGGTCCACAAAGATATATTTTATTCCGTATTGGGAAGCCGCTATATTATGTACGGCGAGTGGATGTACGCGAAGCACACGCTTTATTATGACGCGCTTCCCCATTATTTCATGGAGTTTGATATCTACGACCGGAAGGAAGGAATCTATCTGGATACGCCTTCCAGAAAGAAGATGACCGCGCAGATGCCGATCTGCTCGGTTCCGGTGCTGGACGCGCGGAAATTTGACAGGAAGGAAGAACTTCTGAGTCTGGTGGGACCGTCCAACTATATGACGGAAAATCTGAGGCAGAATCTGTATGATTCCGCTGTAAAACTGGGACTGGATCCGGAGCGCGCCTGCCGCGAGACAGAGCTTTCCGGACTGATGGAGGGTATTTATCTGAAGGTGGAGGAGAACGGCCAGGTGGTGAAGCGCTTAAAATACGTCAGGGCCGCGTTTTCACAGAGTCTGGACGCTTCGGATTCACACTGGATCGACCGTCCGATTATTCCGAATCAGCTGGCAGTCCCGCCGGATAAGCTGTTTGAGGCCCGGATACTGTAAAGGAATGAGATGAGGCAGAGTGAATGAATCAGGTTCGAGAGAATCGAGTTGTAAGGATATGAATTTTGCGGGCTGGGGCTTTATAGAAGAGCTGAGCTCCATGCTCCGGCAGGAAACCGTGTTTGAGGAACTGTGGGATGCGGTCTGCCGGTCGGATTTCGGGGGCTTTTTGTCCGACATGCGGGGCGTTATGCAGAATCCGGTGTTTCATGGAGAAGGAGACGTATATACCCACACGAAGATGGTCTGCAGGGCTTTGACGGAAGAAGAGGAGTTTTCCGGGTTTTCACTGTGGGAGCAGACAGAGCTGTTTGTGGCGGCTCTTCTGCATGACATCGGAAAGATCCGCACGACTGTGCTGGAGGACGGGAAGTGGACCTCTCCCCACCACGCGAATGTGGGAAGCCGCATGGCGCGGACATTTCTGTGGCAGGAATGCGGCCTTTGCGGCTTGGCGGAGAAGATCAGGTTCCGGGAAACGGTCTGCGGGCTGGTCCGCAGCCATATGAAGCCTTCGCGCCTGATCGAGAGGCAGGATCCGTTTCCGCTGATCCGCGGGATCGCCGCTTTAGGGGAGATGGCGGAGGACTTTACCTGGCAGAAGCTGTGTATTCTCTCCGATGCCGATATGCAGGGAAGGATTGCGGACGACGTTCCGGAATGCAGAGAGAATACGGCTCTGGGCCGGATCCTGGCGGAGGAGGCCGGATGTCTGTACGGTTCTTTTCCGTACAGCAGCAGTTTTACGAGATACGCGTACTTATGCGGCAGAAATGTGATGCCGGATCAGCCGCTGTACAATGACACCTGGGGCGAGATTGTGATGATGGCAGGTCTTCCGGGTACCGGAAAGGATACCTGGATCGCGAAAAACCTGCCGGATCTGCCCATGATCTCTCTGGACGAGATCCGGAAAGAAACGGGGATAAGTCCCACCGGCGACCAGGGAAAAGTGATCCAGGAGGCGCGGGAGCGGGCGAAAACGTTTCTGCGCAGGAAGCAGCCGTTTGTCTGGAACGCGACAAACCTTTCAAAAGACATCAGGCAGAAGCAGGTGCGTCTGTTTGAACAGTACAAAGCGTCGGTGAGGATCGTTTATCTGGAAACGGAAGAAAAGACGCGGATCGAGCGGAACAGATCCAGAAAGGCCGCGGTGCCGGAGGCGGTGACGGACAGAATGCTTGCAAAGACGGAGCCGCCTATGCTGGAGGAGGCCTGCACGGTAGAGTGGCTGAGCGTCTGAGAAGCGCTTCAAAAGACGCGGAAGCGGGGAGAAACCGCTGCCGGCAGAAAGAGAGGCCGCGTATCCGGGGCCGGGATAAAATACGGCTGTGCCCCGCGGGAAGCGGCTGCGGCGAAGGAGGTGGAAGCGTTGGCGAAACTTAAGAAAGAACAACTGGAAAAAATGCTGATCGGATACCGGAAGAACCACCCTGAGTTCGGGCAGGAGGTGGACGAGATTCTGGAATATCTGAAGAAAGAAGATCCTGACAATCAGACGCTGGAGGCGGTCCGCAAAAAGTGCGAGATCCTGTTTGAGCGGGAGAAAAAGAAAGAGCGAAAGGACGGCAGTCCGCAGGAAACGGGCGTTGTTTATAAGGTCTATGAGGAGTATCCTCCGGATATCAGGCAGCGGCTGCAGCTGGCGGAGACAGATCCTCACTATCAGAACTGGGCGAACGCGGTGAAAGCGCTTCCCCGGAAAACCCTGCCGCTGCCGGTCGTGGACAGCGCGTTTATCAAATCAGCCAGAGAGAAATGGGAGAAAAACATATACGGGAACGAGGATGTTCTGCAGATCGTGCTCAGACATATCGTGGAGTACGGAAAGACCGGAAAAACGGCTCCGATCCTGCTGGTCGGCCCGCCGGGAATCGGGAAAACCCTGATCGCCAGAAACTACGGGCTTATCATGGGACTGCCCTTCAGCTTCATTTCGGCCCCGTCCGCCTCCCTCAACAGAGGTCTGTCCGGGGCCCCGAACCTCTATGTGGGAGCGGGAGCCGGAGCGGTCGCGCAGGCGATGATCAACGGGCAGGCGGGAAATCCGGTGATCTGTATCGATGAGATTGAAAAGGCCGGGAGCGGTTATTCCGGCGGGCCGGGATTTCACAACGAGCTTCTGGCCGCCATGGATGAGAGCAATACGCACTGGCACGATAATTTTATTGAGATGGATCTGGACGCCAGCCATATTCCCTACGTGTTCACGGCAAATACGAGGGACACGCTCTCCGCTCCGCTTCTGGACCGTATGGAGATCGTGGAGATGAAAGCGCCGGAAAAAGAGGTGATCTATAATATCCTGAAGGGCATTACGGTTCCGGAGTCGATCGCCGTGTATGACTCGGACCAGGTCCTTTTTGAGGAGAAAGAGATATCCATGCTGGTGGAACTGCTCTGGGAAAAAGGAAATCTCAGCTGCAGGCCCTACCAGAGGGCTGTGGATTTTCTGATCAGCGACGCCTGCTTAAAGGCGATCGAGGCAGGGAAGACGGTCAGCGTCACGGAAAAAGATGTCCGGCAGGCCGCGGAACGATGTTCGCAGCAGGCATCTCTGTCCGTGATCGGATTCTGAAAAACGGAATTCCTCCGCTCCTTCGCGGGCGAAGGGAGCAGCCGCAGACTATTCATCAAGAGGAGGGAAGGCATTATGACCAGAGATTATTCAAGAGAGATTAAAGACAGAATTCAGAAATTCCTGAAAGATGACGACTGGAATTTCAGGGTTAACGAAGATACCGGAGTATTTGATTTCGATCTGAATCTGCGCGGGAGGATCAGGAGCGCCCATTATCAGATACGTGTGTATGAAAACAGTTATACTGTCCATGCGCTGTGTCCGCTCAGAGCCGAGATAGACGACGGGAAAATGATGGCGAATATGGCCGCATTTCTGTGCATGGCGAATTACGGACTGAGAAACGGGAATTTTGAAATGGATCTGCGCGACGGAGAGATCGGCTTCAAATCCTACGTCGACAGCGAGGACATGATCCTTTCCGATGCCGTTATCAAAAACAGCATCTATATACCGGGCGCAATGCTCGACCGCTACAGTCAGGGAATCGTTCAGATTCTGCTCAACGATATGAGCGCGAAGGACGCGATCGGACTGTGTGAGGGCGGCACGGCTGCCAGGAGAGGGGCAGGACCGGCGGCAGAACCTCCCGAAGAAGAGGAGGAAAGCAGCGGTTTGGCGGAAAGCGATATGGCGGAGATTCTGAGACTCCTGGGAGGAGACGAAGAGGACGATGAAGACGATGAGGATTCTGACGACTGATCTTGTTCTGAGGTGAAATAAAACAGACAGAAGGAAATCGGACATGGCGGCGGACCGTAACATTTTGAAAAAAGGTTGACAAAAAAATCACGCACTGGTATGATGACTTATCGAAAGACAAGGGTGTTCTGACAAGGGAGAAGAATGCCCTTTTCTTATGCACAGGCCCGCATAAGGAAATCAGCTGCTGGCGCAGCATGCGGGCCGCGCAGGCGGGCAGGAGGGAAAAACCGCCTCCTGCTCGATCGCAGGCGGCGGCAGATCCGCGCGGCGTGTTTCGTTTCGTTCGGAGAGTTCAGAAAGGTGAGGAATGATTTTATGAGCAGATATACCAGAAAAGATATTTTCAGAATGATCGAGGAGGAGGATGTCGAGTTTATCCGGCTGCAGTTCACGGATATGCTGGGCCGCCTGAAAAATATCGCGATCACGACGAGTCAGCTGGACCGTGTACTGGATAACCGCATCATGTTTGACGGCGCTTCCATTGAAGGCTTCGCGAAAATCGAAGAGTCGGACATGCGGCTGTACCCGGATCTTGACACGTTCTGTATTTTTCCGTGGAGGCCGCAGCATGGAAAAGTGGCGCGGTTTATCTGCGACGTGCACTACGCGGACGGCAGACCGTTCGAGGGGGATCCGCGGTATGTCCTGAAAAATACGATCCGCGAGGCCGCGGCGCTCGGCTACCAGTTCGATGTGGGGCCTGAGTGCGAGTTTTTCCTGTTTCACAGCGACGACGAGGGACGTCCTACCACGATCACGCATGAGAACGCGGGATACTTTGACGTGGCGCCGCAGGATCTCGGGGAGAACGCGCGCCGCGATATGATCCTGACGCTGGAAGACATGGGTTATATTGTCGAGGCCTCCCATCATGAGAACGCCCCCGCGCAGCATGAGATCGATTTCCGCTATGAGGAGGCGCTGCGCGCGGCCGACGGCATCATGACGTTCAAGCTGGCGGTGAAGACGGTTGCGAAGCGGCACGGCCTCCACGCGAGCTTTATGCCGAAGCCGAAGCCGGAGGTCAACGGCTCGGGCATGCATATGAATCTCTCGCTTTCCAGAGACGGCAGAAATGTGTTTTATGACGCGGACAACGAATACCATCTCAGCGAGGAGGGCCATTATTTTATCGGAGGGATCCTGAAGCATATCAACGCGGTTACGGCCATCACCAACCCGATCGTCAACTCCTATAAACGCCTTGTGCCGGGGTTCGAAGCGCCGGTCTACGTCGCGTGGTCGGTGAAAAACCGCAGTTCCCTGATCCGCATCCCGGCGGTGACCGGGGAGAACCAGCGGATCGAGCTGCGCAGTCCGGATTCGGCGGTCAATCCGTATCTGGCGATCGCGGTGTGCCTGGCGGCCGGGCTTGACGGGATCAAAAACAAAATCGTTCCGCCCAGGAGCATGGATATGAATATCTTCCGGATGACGGAGCGGGAGCGCAGGGAGGCGGGCATCGAATATCTTCCCGGCACTCTGATCGAGGCGATCCAGGGACTTGAGCAGGATGAGTTTATCAAGGCGGTGCTTGGGGAGCACCTTTCCAAATATTATATCAGGGCCAAAAAGAAGGAATGGTTTGAGTACTGTTCTTATGTGACGAACTGGGAGATCGACCACTATCTTGCAAAGGTCTGAGGGTTCTGCGATTACAGAAGGATTGAGACATCTTAGGTGATCTGCCGGGGCGGGGCCGCCGCGGCAGAAGGCAGAACAGGAGGACAGGATGGCAAATGTAGTGGTAGTATTCCCAAAGCCTGAGGATGCCAGAAGTATCAGGAACCTCCTGGTCAGGAGCGGGTATGCGGTGGGCGCCGTCTGCACAAGCGGGCTGCAGGCTCTGAACGCTGCGGACCGGCTGAATACAGGGGTGATTGTGTGCGGTTATAAATTCCCGGATATGCTGTACAGCGAATTGTATGAAAATCTTCCGCCTTCTTTTGATATGCTGCTCCTCGCCTCGCAGCGTGTGATCGGGGAGGGAGTCTGCGAGGGCGTCGTCAGCGTGACAATGCCGCTGAAGGCGGCGGATCTCGTCAATACGCTTGAAATGCTGATCGAGCAGCAGGAGCGGCGCAGGAAGAGAAAGCGGATGATGCCCGCGAAGCGCAGCGACGCGGACCGGAAGCTGATCGCGGACGCCAAGGAACTGCTGATGACACGCAACAATATGACGGAGGAGGAGGCGCACCGCTATCTGCAGAAGACCAGCATGGACAGCGGGACGAATCTGGTGGAAACGGCACAGATGCTGTTTACGCTGATGCAGGAATGACCGTTCGGGGAGACGTCCCGCGAAAGGTTTTTTCGCAGCCGCTTCTTTTCTGAAGACCGACAGCGCTGCGGACGTAAAATTTTGATTGACCTGCAATGACGGGAATGGTATGATTTACGCGGACAAATTACAGACAGGGGAGGCTGGGCGCGTGAAATTTACGAAAATGCAGGGGATCGGGAACGATTACGTGTATGTAAACTGTTTCCGTGAGACGGTGGAGAATCCGGGCGCTGTGGCGGCGAAGATCAGCGACCGCCATTTCGGGATCGGGTCGGACGGGCTGATTCTGATCAGACCGTCCAAGATCGCGGATTTTTGGATGGACATGTACAATTCGGACGGGTCTCAGGGGGCCATGTGCGGCAACGGGATCCGGTGCGTCGCGAAATATGTGTACGATTACGGGCTGACAGACAGGACAAAGATCCGGGTGGAGACGAAGAGCGGTGTCAAGGAATTGGAAATGACGGTGGAGAACGGGAAAGTTTCTCTCGTGAAAGTCGATATGGGAGCGCCGGTTCTGCGCCCGGAGAAGATTCCGGTCGTATTTGACGGAGACAAAATGGTGGATCAGGAGATCGCTGTCGGCGGGAGAACCTGGCGCGCGACCTGCGTGTCGATGGGGAATCCGCACTGCGTCGTGCCGGTGGAGGATGTGGACGGATTTCCGATTGAGGAGATCGGACCGCTGTTCGAGCATCATGAGTGCTTCCCGGATCGGGTAAACACGGAATTTATCCGTGTGATCGACCGGAATACGGTGCAGATGCGCGTCTGGGAGCGCGGCTCCGGGGAGACCTGGGCATGCGGGACCGGGGCCTGCGCAGTGGCCGTCGCTTGTATCCTGAACGGCTGGACCAGCCGCGAAGTGACCGTGAAGCTGCGCGGCGGCAACCTGCGGATCTGCTGGGATGAGGAAAAAGATACGGTGTTTATGACGGGTCCCGCGGAAACGGTTTTCGAGGGAGAGATCGAGCTGTAGACTGCGGCATGGCCTGACGTGTCTGTGCCGTGCTGTCCGGCGCGGCAGGCAGGAGAAGGACAGCAAAGCCGGCATGGCAGATGAAGAAGGCTGGCAGATGGGGAAGGCTGGCAGAGCCGGCACGGCGGACGGGGAAGGACAGCAAAGCCGGCATGACAGATGAAGAAGGCTGGCAGAGCTGGCACGGCGGTGGGAAAGGCTGGCAAAGCCGGCGCGGCGTAAGTAACGGCAAAAAAAGACGGAAAAGAGACGACAGAAGAAAGAGGATAAAAACAGAAACAACAAAATTTTCAGGGAGGAAAAAGCATGTTTAAAGTAAACGACAATTATCTGAAGCTGCCGGGCAGCTACCTGTTCTCGACGATCGGACGCAAGGTGCGCGAGTACCAGGAAGCGAACCCCGAAAAGAAGGTGATCAGTCTTGGAATCGGCGACGTGACGCAGCCGCTTGCCCCGGCGATCATCGAGGCGCTTCACAGCGCGGTTGACGAGATGGCGCACGCCGAGACGTTCCACGGATACGCGCCGGATCTCGGCTATGAGTTCCTGCGCAGCGCGATCGCGAAGCATGATTATGCCGACCGCGGCTGTATGATCGCCGCGGATGAGATTTTTGTCTCGGACGGCGCGAAGTGCGATTCCGGAAATATTCAGGAAATCTTCAGCGTGGACAATAAGATCGCCGTCTGCGACCCGGTGTATCCGGTTTATGTTGACACAAACGTTATGGCGGGCCGGACGGGCACTTACGATCCGAAGACAGAAGTGTGGAGCGATGTGATCTATATGCCGTGTACGGCTGAGAACAATTTCGCGCCGGAGCTTCCGAAGGAGACGCCGGATCTGATCTACCTGTGCTTCCCGAACAACCCGACCGGCTCCACGATCACAAAGGATCAGCTTCAGGTGTGGGTGGATTACGCGAACAAAGTCGGAGCCGTGATCATCTACGACGCGGCGTACGAGGCTTATATCTCGGAGAGCAATGTCCCACACTCCATCTATGAGTGCGAGGGCGCGAGAACCTGCGCGATCGAGCTGAAATCCTTTTCCAAGAACGCCGGCTTTACGGGAACGCGCCTTGGCTATACGGTGATCCCGAAGGATTTGAAGAGCGGCGATGTAATGCTTCATTCTCTCTGGGCGAGACGCCACGGAACCAAGTACAACGGCGCGCCGTACATTGTGCAGAAGGCGGGCGAGGCCGTTTACTCCGAGGAAGGGAAGAAACAGCTCGCGGAGCAGGTCGGCTACTACATGAGAAACGCGAAGACGATCAAGGACAGCCTTGCCTCCATGGGCTACACCGTATCAGGCGGCGTGAACGCCCCGTATATCTGGCTGAAGACTCCGGCGGGAATGACCTCCTGGCAGTTCTTTGACCTGCTGCTTGAGAAGGCGAACGTCGTGGGTACGCCGGGTTCAGGATTCGGACCGAGCGGGGAAGGATATTTCCGCCTGACCGCGTTCGGAACGTATGAGAATACGCTGGCGGCGCTGGAGAGAATCCGAGGCTTATAAGATTCCGGACGGATTTCGGACGGATTTCGGACGGCATGAAGTAGCTGCTGGCACGGCATTTCGGCTGTTGGCGCGGCATTTAGGCTGCGCGGGCGGGCAGAAGGAAGAACCGCCTCCCGCCTGAACGCTGATTTCCACATGCGGACCTGTATACAGACAAAAACCCCCGGCAGACGAAGATGCAGTCTGCCAGGGGTCTTTTACTATGCGCAGGCCCGCATATGGAGATTAGCTGCTGACGCAGCATGCGGGCCGCGCAGGCGAGCAGGAGGAAAAGCCGCCTCCTGCTCGATCGCAGGCCCAGGCATGGAAACCAGCTGCTGACGCAGCATGCGGGCCGCGCAGGCGAGCAGGAGGAAAAGCCGCCTCCTGCTCGATTAAAAACCCAGTCACGCTATGGCAGCCGGCTCCGCAGGGGCGCCGTGAAAGCGCCGAAGCTGAACCGCCGCTGTCATTACAACAGCTGGATCCCGTGCGCGGCCGTCTCCTCGAGCATTTCCTTCGGCCAGAGAGAGCACTGGATCTCTCCGATGTGCGCCTTGCGCAGATAGAACATACAGATGCGGGACTGGCCGATGCCGCCGCCGATCGTGTACGGAAGCTCGCCTTCCAGGATCGCTTTCTGGAACGGAAGCTCCGCGCGCTCCTCGCAGCCCGCGAGCTTTAACTGGCGCGCGAGGGACTCGGCGTCCACGCGGATTCCCATGGAGGAGAGCTCAAGCGCGATATCGAGCACCGGATAGTAGACGAGGATATCGGCGTTCAGGGCCCAGTCGTCGTAGTCCGGGGCGCGGCCGTCGTGCTTCTCGCCGGAGGCGAGCACATCGCCGATCTGCATGATACAGACGGCGCCTTTTTCCTTTGTGAGAATGTATTCGCGCTCGCGCGGAGTCTTATCGGGATACAGATCCTCCAGCTCCTGCGATGTGATAAAGAAGATCTCCCTCGGAAGGATTTCCTCGATATACTCATACTGGATGGCCATATATTTCTCGGTTTTCTTTAATGCCTTGTATACGGAGCGCACGACTTTTTTCAGCGTATCGAGATTGCGCTCGCTTTTGCGGATGATCTTTTCCCAGTCCCACTGATCCACGTAGATGGAGTGAATGTTGTCTGTCTCCTCATCCCGCCGGATGGCGTTCATATCGGTGTAGAGCCCTTCTCCGTGTGAAAAGCCGTACTCTTTTAAGGCGTAGCGTTTCCACTTGGCAAGCGACTGTACGATCTCGGCTTCCGCTTCGTCCTGCTCTTTGATCCCGAATTTGACCGGGCGCTCCACGCCGTTCAGATTGTCGTTCATGCCGGTCGCCGGATTGACAAAAAGCGGGGATGAAACGCGCAGCAGATTCAGCTGCTCGGACAGCGTTTTCTGAAAATAATCTTTTACCGTTTTGATTGCGATCTGTGTTTCGTACAAGGAGAGGTGGGATGTGTAATCCTCAGGAATGATCAGTTTACTCATGTTGGTAGATTCCTCCGTTGTTTATGCT
The DNA here is from genome assembly GCA_947630005.1 of uncultured Lachnospiraceae bacterium. Lineage (GTDB taxonomy): Bacteria > Bacillota > Clostridia > Lachnospirales > Lachnospiraceae > Choladousia. The sequence goes on along the minus strand of CANRGB010000044.1, from coordinate 11,786 downwards.
TTTATGTACGCGGCGGGACGGCAGCAGCGCCCCTTCGCGAACCTGTATGGAACTATTATAGCAGAAGATTTTTAAGTTACAACCGTTTCGGAAAAGAAAATTGAAAAAGAAAATTGAAAATTTGGCCTTGCGCAACGGAAAAAAGTGTGTTAGGATAACTGCGTTGAAAAAGCGATGAAGGAGACTCTGCTTCCGGAGCTTGACAGGAATTCGGCATCACCGACTGAGAGTGCCGATGGAGCAAGGGGAGCGCCGGGGAACACTCCGGAGCTGACTGTTCGATACTGCGGCCGCGCGCCGGAGAGGTAGGGCAGTACGTGGGCGCGCGTTAAGCGCACAAGAGAGGCAGACGAAGATGTCTGCAATGCGGGTGGTACCGCGGGTATAATTGTTTATCCGTCCCGGAATGTCGTAGTGATATTCCGGGATTTTCTGTGTCCTTTTTTGGAATTTCTCCTGTTTTTAAAGGAAAAGGGAATGATGATAAAGAAAGAAAAGCTGCCGGCAGGCGGCTTTCTTTCATGATGACGTTTCCGCGGCGCAGAGGATCCCGGGATCGAAAAAAGGCTGATATGCCGCACGCAGGAGGTAGATTATGGAATTTTTATCAGGTGTAAAAGAAAAAGAAACGATGGAGCTTGGTGAACTTCTGACAGGGGAAAAGACGGGGCAGGAGGTTTGCGTAAACGGCTTCATTCACAGCATAAGGGATATGGGCGACGTCGCTTTCCTCGTCCTCAGAAAGAGAGAAGGACTGCTCCAGTGCGTTTTAGAGGAGGGAACGGCGGGTCTGTCCGTGAAGGGACTGAAGGAAGAGCAGACGGTATGCGTGACCGGTATTCTTGAGGAGGACGCGCGCGCGCCGCACGGCATTGAAGTGCGGATCCGGGGGATCCGGATACTTTCCTCGCCGAGCGAGCCGCTGCCGCTGCCGGCAGGCAAATGGAAGCTTTCGACTTCGCTTGAGGCAAAACTGAATTACCGCAGCGCCTCTCTGCGGAACATCCGCGAGCGCGCGAAGTTCCGGATCCAGGAGGGAATCACGCGGGGATTCCGCGATTTCCTGTACAGCCAGGGCTTTACGGAGATCCACACGCCGAAGATCGGGGCGAAGGGGGCGGAAGGCGGCTCGAACATGTTCCGTCTTGAGTATTTCCATCATCCGGCTGTGCTCGCGCAGAGTCCGCAGTTCTACAAGCAGATGATGGTCGGCGTTTTCGACCGTGTGTTTGAGACGGCTCCGGTTTTCCGCGCCGAGAAGCACAACACGAAGCGCCATCTGAACGAGTATACAAGTCTTGATTTTGAGATGGGCTATATCGACAGCTTTGAGGATATCATGGCGATGGAGACGGGATTTCTGCAGTACACGATGAAGCTCCTCGAGAAAGATTACGCGGAAGATCTTCGGATCCTGAACGTGCAGCTTCCGAGGACGGATCAGATCCCCTGTGTCCGCTTCGCGAAGGCGAAGGAGCTGGCCGCGGAGAAATACGGCCGCAAAATCCGCAATCCGTTCGATCTCGAGCCGGAGGAGGAAGTGCTGATCGGCCAGTATTTCAAAGAGGAGTATGACGCGGACTTTGTCTTTGTCACGCATTATCCGTCGAAAAAGCGGCCGTTCTACGCGATGGATGATCCGGAAGATACCCGGTACACGCTGAGCTTTGACCTGCTGTTCCACGGACTTGAGGTCACGACCGGCGGCCAGCGTATCCACGATTATCAGATGCTCAGCGAAAAGATCGCGGCGAGAGGAATGACCGAGGAAGGAATGGAGCAGTACCTCGGCGCGTTTAAATATGGAATGCCGCCGCACGGCGGACTGGGGATCGGCCTGGAACGTCTGACGATGAAGCTGGTCGGCGAAGACAATGTAAGAGAGGCGGCGCTGTTTCCGCGCGACCTGTCGCGGCTGGAGCCATAAAAAATTTCTGTGGTCTTTATGCGGCGGTCCGGCCGGAAAAGGAGTAAATGGCAGTGCGCTTTGGCGCGCTGTGAAAATGGATAACAGAGGGAAGGAAGATTGCGATGGCAAATATCATCAGCGACGAGACGATGGAGTATGTCGGGATTCTGGCGAAGCTTGAACTCTCAGATGAGCAGAAAGAGCAGGCCAAAAAGGACATGGCGCGTATGCTGGATTATATCGACATGCTGAACGAACTGGATACATCGGGCGTCGAGCCGATGTCCCACGTGTTTCCGGTAAACAATGTGTTCCGGGAAGATGAGGTGGCGAACGGCGACGAGCGCGAAAAGATTCTGAAAAACGCTCCGGCGAAGAAGGAAGGCTCCTTTATGGTGCCGAAGACGGTGGAGTGACGCGCAGACGAAGGACTTAGGTTCAGAACGCCGGGCGATGGAATTCGGGCAGCAGGGCAAAAAGGTTCGGCGCGGCGGAATGAAGGCGAAGCGCGCGGATCCGCGGCGAGGCTGTGCTGCCTGAACAGGAAGACGGAAGAAAGGAAGAATGATCATGCAGATATCCAGTATGACTGCCCTGGAACTGGGCAGAAAGATCAGGCAGCGGGAAATCTCCGCCGTCGAAGCGGCGGAAGCGTCGCTTGCGCGGATCAGGGAGGCGGAGGCGTCCCTGAACTGTTTTGTGACGGTGGACGAGGAAGGCGCGCTGGCCAGAGCGGCGGAAGTACAGAAGGCGGTCAGCAGCGGCACGCTCACCGCGCCGCTTGCCGGGGTGCCGGTCGGGATCAAGGACAATATGTGTACAGAAGGGCTGCTCACGACCTGCAGCTCAAAGATCTTATATAATTTTAAACCGACCTACACGGCGGAGGCGGTGCTGAATCTTGAAAAAGCAGGCGCCGTTATCGTCGGAAAGACGAACATGGATGAGTTCGCGATGGGAAGCACGACGGAGACTTCGGCGTTCGGCGTGACACGCAATCCGTGGAATACGGAGCATGTGCCGGGCGGCTCGTCAGGCGGTTCCTGCGCGGCCGTCGCGTCGGGCGAGGTGCCGTACGCGCTCGGCTCCGACACCGGCGGTTCGATCCGCCAGCCAAGCTCATTCTGCGGCGTGACGGGACTCAAGCCGACCTACGGCACGGTTTCCAGATATGGCCTGATCGCCTACGGTTCGTCGCTTGACCAGATCGGACCGATCGCGAGGGACGTCTCCGACTGCGCGGCGGTTCTTGAGACGATCGCCTCCTGGGACAGAAAGGACAGCACTTCTGTGAAGCGCGAAGACTGCGATTTTACCGCGGCGCTTGTCGATGACGTAAAAGGACTGAAAATCGGAATCCCGTCCGATTACCTGGCGGCAGGGCTGGACGAGGAAGTAAAAGCCGCGATCCTGAAGGCGGCCGATGTGCTGAAGACAAAGGGCGCGCAGGTCGAGGAGTTTGACCTGAGCCTTGTCGAGTACGCGATCCCCGCGTACTATGTGATCGCGTCCGCGGAGGCCAGCTCGAACCTCTCCAGATTCGACGGCGTCAAGTACGGCTACCGCGCGAAGGAGTATGAGGGTCTGCACAGCATGTACAAGAAGAGCCGTTCCGAAGGCTTCGGCGAGGAGGTAAAGCGCAGAATCATGCTCGGCTCTTTCGTCCTGAGCTCCGGATATTATGACGCGTACTATCTGAAAGCGCTCCGCACGAAGGCGCTGATCAAGCAGGCGTTCGACCGCGCGTTTGAAAAATACGACGTGATCCTCGGACCGGCCGCCCCGACGACGGCCCCGAAGCTCGGGGAGAGCCTCGCGGACCCGATCAAGATGTATCTGGGCGATATCTATACGATCTCCGTAAATCTCGCGGGACTTCCGGGAATGACGGTTCCGTGCGGCCTTGACGCGAAAGGGCTTCCGATCGGCGTCCAGCTCATCGGGGACTGTTTCCAGGAAAAGAAGATCATCCGCGCCGCCTACGCGTACGAGCAGGGACGCGGCCCGTGGGAACTGCCCGCGCCCGCGTGCGTTGCCGGAACGGCGGATGCCGCGGGAGGAAACGGCGGATGTGCGGACGGCGGCGTGCGGACCGCGGCAGGGAGCGGATGTGCGGATGACGGCGCACGGACCGCGGCAGGAAAAGGAGGAATCTGAGATGGCAAAGCAGTATGAGACAGTGATCGGCCTTGAGGTTCATGTGGAGCTTGCGACAAAGACAAAAATATTCTGCGGCTGTTCCACCGCGTTCGGAGGAGCGCCGAATACCCATACCTGTCCGGTATGCACCGGGATGCCGGGCTCCCTTCCCGTATTGAACAAAAAAGTCGTCGAGCTTGCCATGGCGGTCGGACTCGCGACCAACTGCAAGATCCATCAGTTCTGCAAGTTCGACCGGAAGAATTATTTCTATCCGGACAATCCGCAGAACTATCAGATCTCGCAGCTTTATCTTCCGATCTGCTACGAGGGCGGCATCGAGATCGAGACGCCTGCCGGGAAAAAGATTGTCGGCATTCATGAGATCCATATGGAGGAGGACGCCGGAAAGCTGATTCACGACGAGTGGGAAGACTGCTCGCTGGTCGACTATAACCGAAGCGGGGTTCCGCTGATCGAGATCGTCTCCGAGCCGGATATGCGGAGCGCGGAGGAGGTTATCGCCTACCTCGACAAGCTCCGTCTGATCATCCAGTATCTCGGAGCTTCCGACTGCAAACTTCAGGAAGGCTCAATGCGCGCCGACGTCAATCTCTCAGTGCGCGAGGCCGGGGCGAAAGAGTACGGTACGCGGACCGAGATGAAGAATCTGAACTCGTTCAAGGCGATCGCGCGCGCGGTCGAGGGCGAGCGGGCCCGTCAGATCGAGCTCCTTGAGGAGGGAAAGAAGGTCATCCAGGAGACGCGCCGCTGGGACGACAACAAAGAGTCCTCCTACCCGATGCGCTCCAAGGAGGACGCGCAGGATTACCGCTACTTCCCGGATCCGGACCTCGTTCCGGTCATCATCAGCGACGAATGGCTCGAAGAGATCCGCGCGCGCCAGCCGGAACTGCGCACGGAGAAGCTGCTGCGCTACAAAAAGGAATTTGACATCCCGGATTATGACGCGGGCATTCTGACCGGTTCCAAGCGCATGGCGGATATCTTCGAGGAGACGACGGCCCTCTGCGGCCGGCCGAAGAAGGTGTCGAACTGGCTGATGGGAGAGACGCTCCGTCTGCTCAAGGAGGAAGGCATGGAGCCGGAAGAGCTTTCTTTCTCGCCGGAAAATCTCGCGAAGCTGATCCGCCTGACGGAGGACGGAACGATCAACCAGACCGTAGCCAAAGAAGTGTTTGAGAAAATTTTCCGCGAGGATATCGATCCGCAGGCGTATGTCGAGGAGCACGGCCTGAAGACCGTCAGCGACGAGGACGAGCTGCGCCGGGTGGTCGAGGATGTGATCGCGGCGAATCCGCAGTCCGTCAGCGATTACCGGGGCGGCAAAAAGAAAGCGCTCGGCTTCCTGGTCGGGCAGACCATGAAGGCCATGAAAGGAAAAGCGGATCCGGGCGTGGTCAGCCGGATACTCACAAAGCTGCTGTAAATCTGCGGCGGCTATGAAGAAGCGGGAGTTACAGTCCACATGTCCATTATCCCGCGAAACGTGTTATGTTCACGGCCCGCAGGGGAGTAAATAATAACAAGCGGGAAGCTTTCCAGGGGGTGCGTCCGCCCGGAGCTTCCTGCTTTTTTGTTGCTTTTTGGACACGAAAGCGGTATAATCAGAGGAAAACAACAAAAAGAGCTGAGATTCCGGGGTAAAAAACCGGCGATACGGGGTGGACGATATGAACAAAAAGCATTGGAGAGCGGCAGCTGTCTTTTTTATGCTGGCCGGTCTGCTGCAGCTGGCAGGCTGTTCGCGCAGCGTTCTGAATTATCAGATTGCCGAGAGTATCGGTACGCTCGGCAAATATGAAAACAATGAGCCGGTGGAAACGCCGAGGATGAAAATGGAACGGGAGCAGAGGGAACAGGAATCGGAGGAAGAGCAGGAACTGCTTGATATTCTCGCCCAGGCGGATCAGATCGCGCTCGGCTATGAGTATGACCGGGCGGAGGAGTTTCTGAAGAACGCGGAGATTGACAAAAGCGACGAGCGCGTCGTAAGCGCGATCGCCGACTATCAGAGCAGGGCGGGCAAAATGCATGAGTATGAGGGAGACATCCCGCATCTGAGCTTCCCCAATCTGATCGTGGATCCGTCGCGCGCGATGAGCGACGGCTACGGAGACCTGATGCTTACGCTGAGTGAATTTGAGAAAATTCTGAACGGACTTTACGAGAACGGATATCTGCTGATCGATATTCACGATCTCGTCAAAGAGACGGAGAACGAGGAAGGAAAGAGAACGCTCGTTTCGGCCAATCCGCAGGTTCCGGAGGGCAAAAAGCCCCTGGTTCTGTCGGTCGACAATCTGAATTATGCTCAGATTGAGAACGGAAAGGGAATCGCGGTGAAACTCGCGCTCGATGATGACGGAGAGGTAAAGGCGCTTTATACGGACGCGGAAGGGCATGAAAAGCTCGGGGATTATGACGTGATCCCCGTTCTGGAAACGTTTATCCGGGAGCATCCGGACTTTTCCTTACGCGGCGCGAAGGGGATCGTCGGCGTCTCCGGCGCGCACGGGGCGTTCGGCTATGAGGTCGAGGGGAGCGGGACAGCGGATTATTCTGACAACCGCCGCACGGTCAGCCGGATCGCCGAAACGCTGATCCAGAACGGCTGGTCGCTCGCGTGCGAGAGCTACAGCTACGACCATCTGGACGGTTATTCGTTTGATCAGCTGTCCCAGGATATCACGCGCTGGGAGACGGTGATCGGAGGTCTGTTCGGCGACGTGGACATCCTGATCTTCCCGTACGGAGGGGAGATCGACTACGCAAGCGAGAAAGCGGCATGGCTGACAAACAGCGGCTACGTATTTATGATCGGGCTGTGGGCCGACCAGGATTTCCGCGAGGTAACTGACACTTATATGAGGCAGACGCGGCGCATGGTCAACGGCTATGTTCTGGAAAACAGTCCGGGTTCTCTGTCCGGTTTCTTTGACGTCGGCTCGGTCATGGATGAGAGCAGGTTTTAGAGTCTGTAAGTCCGCGCAGAAGAAAATAATTGCAAAGGAGCTGTTCGTATGTTGTACGTGATTAAAAAAGATGGGACGCATGAGGAGTTTAATGTCCAGAAGATCATTGTCGCGGTGAACAAGTCCGCGGCGCGCATTCTGTATCAGTTTTCGGACGATGAACTGCAGTTCCTCTGTGATTTCGCGAAGGATAAGGCCGAATCGCTTGGCAAAGAGGGAATCACGATCCAGGAAATGCATAATATCGTCGAGGGAGCGCTGGAGGCGGTGAATCCGGCGGTCGCCAAGAGCTACCGGGATTACCGCAACTACAAGCTCGATTTTATTCACATGATGGACGACGTCTACACGAAGAGCCAGTCGATCCGCTATATCGGCGACAAGAGCAACGCGAACACGGACAGCGCTCTGGTGGCTACAAAGCGCAGTCTGATTTTTAACGAGCTGAACAAGGAGCTTTACCGGAAGTTTTTTATGACCCGCGACGAGCTGCAGGCGTGCAAGGACGGGTATATCTATATTCACGATCAGTCGGCTCGGCTTGATACGATGAACTGCTGCCTGTTCGACATCGCCTCCGTTCTCACCGGCGGATTTGAGATGGGCAATGTCTGGTACAACGAGCCGAAGACGCTCGACACCGCGTTTGACGTCATGGGCGATATCATTCTGAGCACGGCCGCGCAGCAGTACGGCGGCTTTACGGTGCCGGAGGTGGACAAGGTGCTCGCCCCCTACGCGAAAAAGAGCTTCGTCAAATATCAGGAAGAATTTAAAAAATACGCGTCCCCGTCCTGGGAGGGCGTTGAGGAGACGGCGGCCAGATACGCGATGGACAAGGTGCGCAGGGACTGCGACCAGGGCTGGCAGGGGATTGAATACAAGCTGAACACGGTCGGCTCTTCCCGCGGGGACTACCCGTTCGTGACGGTGACGCTCGGACTTGGACAGTCGGAGTTTGAGCGCATGATCTCCATCTCGCTGCTTGATGTGCACCGCGGCGGGCAGGGAAAGCCGGGTAACCGCAAGCCGGTGCTGTTCCCGAAGATTGTATTCCTCTACGACGAGAAGCTGCACGGACCGGGCGGCGCGTGCGAGGACGTCTTTGAGGCGGGGATCCAGTGTTCCTCAAAGACGATGTATCCGGACTGGCTTTCGCTGACCGGGGAGGGCTATATCGCCAGCATGTATAAAAAGTACGGCAAAGTCATCAGCCCGATGGGCTGCCGCGCGTTTCTCAGCCCTTGGTATGAGCGGGGCGGGATGGAACCCGCGGATGACGAGGACGTTCCGGTCTTTGTCGGCCGCTTCAACGTGGGAGCGGTCAGCCTTCATCTTCCGATGATCCTGGCCAAAGCACGCGCGGAGAGCCGCGATTTCTACGAGGTGCTCGACTACTACCTCGAGATGATCCGCAGGCTTCATATCCGGACGTACGACTACCTCGGCGAGATGCGCGCGTCGACCAACCCGCTCGCCTACTGCGAGGGAGGTTTTTACGGCGGGAGACTTCAGCCGAATGAGAAGATCAAAAAGCTTCTGAAACCGATGACGTCCTCGTTCGGCATCACGGCGCTGAACGAGCTGCAGGAGCTGTACAATGGGAAATCCATCGCGCAGGACGGGCAGTTCGCCCTCGAGGTTCTGCGTTATATCAACGATAAGGTGGCCGGGTTCAAGAAGGAGGACGGCTGGCTGTACGCGATCTACGGGACGCCCGCGGAGAGCCTGTGCGGACTTCAGGTGGAGCAGTTCCGCAAAAAATACGGGATCGTGGCGAACGTTTCCGACCGGCCGTATGTGAGCAACAGTTTTCACTGCCACGTGACGGAGGATATCACGCCGATCGAAAAACAGGATCTTGAAGGAAGATTCTGGGAACTGTGCAATGGAGGAAAAATCCAGTATGTTCGCTACCCAATTGATTATAATATAGAAGCGATCAAAAGTCTTGTGCGCCGCGCGATGGATCTTGGCTATTACGAGGGTGTCAATCTGTCGCTCGCCTACTGCGACGACTGCGGCCACCAGGAACTCGAGATGGATGTCTGCCCGGTCTGCGGGTCCCGGAACCTGACCAAGATCGACCGCATGAACGGATATCTGTCCTACAGCCGCGTCCACGGCGATACGCGCCTGAATGAGGCGAAGATGGCGGAGATCGCGGAGCGCAAATCCATGTAGGCCGAAAAAGAAGGAGCGGTCCGGGACATCCGGCGGCGTGCGCAGGAGCCGGTCCGGTTCCGTATCTGCACAGGATCAGACTGCATCAGGGTCCGCAAAAGTATCAAAAGTATTAAAAATTTAAAGAAAAGTTAAAAAATATTTAAAAATCAGGAACAATACTTGTCAGAAGCGGGCGGGCATGGTATGATATTGACATAATTTTGTATGCAGAATATTTGTAAGAATATCTGTGGGAGTATAGGTAAGAATGGAGGTTACAAGGGATGAAGAACAGAAAAAGATTATTGCTGATGCTGGCACTGGCAGTCTCGGTCACCGTTTTGGCGGGAGGCTGCGACAAGCTGAAAAAGAAGGAACCGGCGACCGAGAAAGTCACGGAAGCGCCGACCGAGAAGCCGACGGAAGCACCGACCGAAAAGCCGACGGAGGCCCCCACTGAGAAACCGACGGAGGCGCCGACAGAACCTCCCACGGAGTCAGAGACACAGCCGAAAGTTCTTACGCCGGCGGAGGAGAAAGCCCAGGAGACGCAGTTTGACCAGATCCGGATCATGTACGCGAAGGACGATGTGAACGTCCGCGAGCAGCCGGATACGAGCTCCAGCGACAACATCTTCTACAGCTACTATCAGGGCGATCAGCTCACGGTGGTCGGGGAAACGCCGAACTGGTACGTGGTCGACGTCGAGGACTATGAGGTCAACGGATATATGTCGAAGCAGTTCGTCTCCGATACGCAGGTGGAGCCGAAGACCGACGAGGAGCGCGACCAGATGATCGAGCAGGAGCTTTCGGGCACGACGAATCCGGAAGGCTCAGGGGACGCGCAGAACGACAGCGTCGCCGCGAACACCGCGCCGACACCTTCCGCGGATACCGCGGCCACGGACGCGCAGTACAACGTTCAGACATACGCGGAGAATTATCCGGTCTACGCGACGACAGGAGCCAATCTCAGGGCGGAGCCGGCGCAGGACAGCGAGATTATAAAGACCGTGCCGTCGGGCAGCCAGCTGACGGCCGTCGGATATACGGACAAGTGGTATAAGGTCGATATGGACGGAACGATCGGATACGTGAATATGAATCTGTTCTCGACAGAGCCGGTGCAGTAACGTTGAGGAAATTGCGGGAAAATGAGGAAAAAGATACGGAAAAACTTTGGGACACCCTTTTTGGGTGTCCCTTTGTTATATTCAGGGGTTGACAAAACAGGGCGTCCGCTATATACTAAGTGTATTAATACTAATAGTACACTTGGCACGCAGGAAATTCTGCGCGAAAGATGTACCAGTACAGAAGGGAGGAGGCCCATGATAGGTATTGACCTTCAGAACCGCAAGCCGATCTATGAGCAGATCGTGGAGCGGTTTCAGACATTGATTGTCAACGGGATTCTGGAGCCGGACAGCCAGATGCCCTCGGTGCGCGCTCTGGCGGTGGAGCTTTCGATCAATCCGAACACGATCCAGAAGGCTTACACGCTCCTGGAGCAGGAGGGCTATATTTATCCGGTGAAAGGACGCGGGAATTTTGTTTCGGGAAATGAGGGACTGAAGATGAAGAAGCAGGAAAGCATATACCAGTCGCTGAAGGAGCTGGTGGAAAAGGGGAAGGAGCTTGACATCCCGTGCGAGGAGTTTGTAAAGCGGGCGCGGGAGTATTTCGGGGAGGGGGATGAAAAGAGCGTATGATCAGAATAAACAATGTTTCGATGCGCTTTGACGAGATCCAGGCGCTGGATCATGTGAGCGCGAAGATGCAGAACGGCTCCATCTTCGGTCTGGTCGGAACGAACGGCGCCGGCAAGAGCACGCTGCTCCGCGTGGTCAGCGGCGTGTTAAAGCCGCAGGAAGGCAGCGTGACGGTCGACGACAAGCCGGTGTGGGAGAACCCGGCGGCCAAGGAGCGCATCTGTTTCATCCCCGATACGGCGTGGTTTTATCCCAATTCGACGCCGCTGGGGATGATGGAGTATTATCATTTGCTGTACCCGCGGTTTGACGCGAAGCGTTATCAGGAGATGCTCGCGAAGTTTGATCTGGATCCGAAGCGGAAGCTTTCCACATTCTCAAAAGGCATGAAGAAACAGGTTTCCGTGCTGCTTGGCGTCTGCGCCAACACGGAGTATCTGCTCTGCGACGAGACGTTCGACGGGCTGGATCCGGTGATGCGCCAGGCGGTGAAGAGCCTGTTTGCCTCCGAGATCATGAACCGGGATTTCACGCCGGTCATCGCCTCGCACAGTCTGCGCGAGATCGAGGACATCTGCGACCATGTGGGCCTCCTTCACAAGGGAGGGATCCTGTTCGCGAAGGATCTCGACGAAATGAAGCTGCGCATCCACAAAGTTCAGTGCGTGATCACGGACGCGGCGCTCGAGAAGGAACTGCATGAGGAGCTGGAGATCCTGCAGTATGACAAGAGGGGATCTCTGCTCACGCTTATCGCGCGGGGAACGCGGGATCAGGTGCTTCAGAAGGTGCAGGAGAAGCAGCCGCTGTTCTGCGAGATTCTTCCTCTGACTCTCGAGGAAATCTTTATCAGTGAAACGG
>CANRGB010000043.1 GCA_947630005.1 uncultured Lachnospiraceae bacterium | reverse complement strand
TTGTGCAGTCCGGCCTTCACATTGTCCAGAACGGACAGCTGGCCGAACAGACGGATATTCTGAAATGTCCGCGCGATCCCCGCCTTATTGATCTCGATCGTCTTCTTCCCGGTGATGTTGGTTCCGTCCAGCACGACGCTGCCCGTGTCCGGCCGGTAAACGCCGGTCAGCAGGTTGAATACCGTCGTCTTGCCCGCGCCGTTCGGTCCGATCAGCCCGTAAAGCTGTCCTTTCTCGATCCTGATATCAAAATTATTGACCGCCCGCAGACCTCCGAAAGAGATGCCGAGGTTTTTAACTTCCAGCATAGCTGCCATTTTACTCGCCCTCCTTCGCAGATTTCCGGAAGAAACGTCCAAGATAACGCTCCCTCCACTCCAGCGCCTTCGGCGCCCAGTTGAAAAGCATCATGACGATCAGCACGATCGCGTAGATCAGCATACGGTAATCCGCCAGTCCGCGCAGCAGCTCCGGGAGCGCGGTAAGAAGCACGGCGGCGATCACGGAACCGCGGATATTTCCAATCCCGCCGAGCACAACAAACACCAGCGCCAGGATCGACGTGTTGAAGTTGAACTTCGATGCCTGCAGAGTAGCGAGGTTATGCGAATACAGCGCGCCTGCCACGCCCGCGAGCGCGGCCGAGACTGTAAATGCCATAAGCTTGTATTTTGTGATATTGATGCCGATCGACTCCGCCGCGATCCGGTTGTCGCGGATCGCCTTGATCGCGCGTCCGTCGCGGGAATCGATCAGGTTCAGCACGATAAACAGCGTGATCAGCACAAGAATGACGCCGAACAGGAAGCTGGAATCCTTCGAGATTCCGTTGATCCCCTGCGGCCCGCCGAGCAGTATCACGCCGTCCGGCCCCATGCCGAGGGAAAACTGATCCTTCAGGGAAATATGAAAACCATTGCTGTCTCTTCCTATATAAAATACGTTGATCACGTTTTTGATGATCTCACCGAACGCCAGCGTCACGATCGCCAGATAGTCGCCTTTTAAGCGCAGCACCGGAATACCGATCAGGATCCCGAACACCGCCGCAACAGCCGCCGCCAGAATCACCGCCAGAAAGAACCTGAGCGGCACAACCGTGATCACATCTTTCGTGCATTTGGTGAAAAGGGCGCCTACAAACGCGCCCACACACATAAATCCGGCATGACCCAGGCTCAGTTCCCCTGAAATACCAACGACCAGATTCAGCGATACCGCCAGGATCACATAGACGCAAAGCGGCACCAGAAGTCCGGTCATCAGACTTGAGAGACTGCCGGTCGTCCTTAATATCTGCACAATCACAAAGGCCGCGATCACCATCGCGTAGGTGATCATATTGCTTTTGAAATTCGTATTTTTCTTCATAATTTTACACTTTCTCCTGAATTTTTTTGCCAAGCAGTCCCGTAGGCTTCACAAGAAGGACAATAATCAGTACCGCGAATACGATCGCGTCCGCAAGCTGGGAGGAAATATACGCCTTGCCCAGGATCTCGATGATCCCCAGAATGATCCCGCCGATCATGGCTCCCGGAATCGAGCCGATCCCGCCGAACACCGCGGCGACAAACGCCTTGATGCCGGGCATGGAACCCGTATACGGGGAAAGCGACGGATAGGAGGAACAGAGCAGCACGCCCGCGACCGCCGCCAGGCCGGAACCGATCGCGAAGGTCAGGGCGATCGTTTTGTTTACATTGATCCCCATCAGCTGTGCCGCGCCCTTATCCTCGGATACGGCAAGCATGGCCTGTCCCGCCTTTGTCTTGTTGATGAAGGTCGTCAGTACGATCATGATCACAATGCAGCTCGCGATCGTGACGATCGTCTCCGCTGAAATATTGAGCGCGCCGTCCGCCAGCTTCAGATCCGGGAACGGAATCACCGACTGGAAACTCTTCGGATTCGGCCCGAAAGCCAGGAGCACGACGTTCTGCAGCAGATAACTGACGCCGATCGCCGTGATCAGCACCGCAAGAGGGGACGCCGCCTCGCGCAGGGGCCGGTATGCAACTGCCTCGATCACAATACCCAGCACTGTGCATACCACGATCGCCGTCAGAACCGCAATCAGCGGATTCGCGTTGTAACTTAACATCATGGTGAGGGCCGCGTAGCCTCCAACCATAATAACATCGCCGTGGGCAAAATTCAGCATTCTCGCAATGCCGTAAACCATGGTATAGCCCAGCGCGATTATGGCATATACACTGCCGAGACTTATGCCGTTAATCAAATAGGACAGTAAACTCATAGAACACCTCGCTGTTTCGTCAGTTTTATCTATTGTAAAACAGGGGGTTGCCTTTTTGCAACCCCCTGTCGGGTTTTTATGAGAAAAATCTCATTCAATGTTACTCTGTCATGGCCTCTGTAGAGCTCTCGACGACTTCCTCAGCCTCTGCGCCCTGCATTCCCTTGTAAGCGCCGTTCTCGATGACAACAGCCTTCGGGGACTTGGACGGCTCGCCGTCTGCAGACCAGGTCATGCCTGAACCTGTAAGACCGTCTACCGTGATCTCTGTCATGGCAGCCTTCAGCGCGTCGCAAATAGCGCTCGGATCCATATCCGGTGTCACGCCTGCCTGCTCAATCGCAGCCTTCATAATGTAGACTCCATCGTAAGCGTCTGCCGCGAACTGGTTCGGAACCTCATTGTACAGTTCCTGATATTTTGCTACGAAGTTCTGTGTCAGATCATCCGGAGCGTCCGCACTGAACGGGGTAAGAAGCATAACGCCCTCAGCAAGAGAGGTATCAAAGCCTTCCACGCCGGTAAGGATACCGTCCATACCGTCTACGCCGAACCACATCGGAGCGAAGTCCATAGCCGCTGCCTGTGTAAATACAAGAGCCGCCTCGTTGTAGTAGAACGGAAGGTATACAAGGTCAGCGCCGGCGTCCTTTGCCTTCTGAAGCTGTACCGTGAAGTCCGTCTTGCTGTCCGCCGTGAAAGCTTCCTCCGCAACGATCTCGAACGGCTGGTTCTCCGCCTCAGCCTTGAAGGTCGCGTAGATACCGGAAGAATATACGTCAGAGCTGTCGTAGATCACGGCTACCTTGGAAGCAAGTCCGTTCTCACCGATGTACTGAGCGGAAGCTGTACCCTGTGACGGATCGGAGAAGCATACACGGAACGCGTTGTCTCCTGCCGTGATACAGTCAACAGCAGAACCTGACGGAGTCAGCAGGAACATATTGTCGTTCGCTGCCTCTGCCTCAACCGCGATACACGGAGCGGAAGTAACGGAACCAAGCAGCATCTGCATACCCCAGTCCTTCAGAGTATTGTATGCATTGACGGATTTCTCCGGGTCATGCTCGTCATCCTGCGGATTGAACTCAAGCTGTACGCCGTTTACGCCGCCTGCCTCGTTGATCTCGTCAACCGCGATCTGAGCGCCTCTCATAACGCCCTCGCCGTAAGCTGCAGCCGCGCCTGTTCTCGGGCCGATTCCGCCGATCTTAAAGGTCGCTCCCTCCTCAGCGAACGCAGCCGTGGAAACAAGCATGGCGGACGCGCATACGAGTCCCGCAAGTTTCATAAACTTTTTCATGATTAGTGTCCTCCTCTTACATATTATTAGCTTAAAAATGCTATAGAAATCATACCACGTCATTCATATTTGTCAAGAAGTTTACGCCAAAAAAGTATCGGGGGAAGTTTCCAGATCGTTACTGTTTTCAACATTTTTGTCCGTCAGCCGCTCCGGGAGGGCCGGATTACTTTTGACATTTCCCCG
Organism: uncultured Lachnospiraceae bacterium; assembly: GCA_947630005.1. Classification (GTDB taxonomy): domain Bacteria; phylum Bacillota; class Clostridia; order Lachnospirales; family Lachnospiraceae; genus Choladousia. Next base: position 19,399 of record CANRGB010000043.1, on the reverse strand, counting down.
GACGGGCCCAACAAAGAAATGATTGCTGCCATGCTGGAAGCGGAAAGAATTGCGCATGATCCTAAAACAAAACACTATTCCGACGTGGAAGAAACACTCCGGAAGCCAAAACGGTGAAGCGCGATATTGTCCGGATAAATGTTAAATATTCGTGCAAAGTATTGCTATTTTCGTGCAGATATCATATACTATAACCGTCGGCAGGAGATAACTGCCAATCTGCAGTATCTTAAACAGTATAGCGCACAGTCCCTGGAGAAGGACTATAAAAACTACTACTAATACAAGGAGATGATTATATGGCTGGCACTACAACAAATATCAGCATTCGCATGGACGCCGATCTGAAGGCACAGGCAGACGCCCTTTTTGCAGAGCTGGGCATGAACCTGTCCACTGCTTTCAACATTTTTGTCCGTCAGTCGCTCCGTGAGGGTCGGATTCCTTTTGACATTTCCCTGAGCAAGCCCAACAAAGAAACGATTGCTGCCATGCTGGAAGCGGAAAGGATTGCAAAAGACCCGTCTGTAAAAGGTTACTCTGATCTGGACGAGTTGTTTGCTGAACTGAAAAAATGAGAAAAACAAAGTACATTGTCAAACCTACTACACAATTCAAAAAAGATTACAAGCTGGCAATGAAACGTGGATTAAAAATCAGCCTGCTGGAAGATGTCGTTGCCGCTCTGGCTATGGGCGAGACGCTCCCGGAGAAAAACAAAGATCATGAACTACGCGGCGATTGGGCCGGACACAGAGAATGCCATATCCAGCCGGACTGGTTACTTATCTACCGTATTGAGGGCGATGTGCTGGTGCTGACGCTGGCCCGCACCGGGACACACAGCGATCTGTTCGGGAAATGAAACGCCGCCGCATGGGAATAAAATCCTGTGCGGCGGGTTTATTTACGTCCAAATAACTCAAAATCATCTGCATCCTTGTTCTCTCCAATTCGGACATTAATTTGGACACTGATTCGGACATTGCCGAATTTAAAAGCTCATCTGAGGACCCATTTTTAGACTCATCCGACTGTTTCTTCCTATGTGCCATTCTCTCGTCAATATTATTTCTCAGAATCATTTTCACAGTGTTCGGCGTTTCAATGTATTCAGGCTCCGGAAGCCCCGCCTCTGCCATATCCGAATAAATCTTCTTTACGCCTTCATTCAGCTCCCGTACCCACTTAAATTCAGTCATAACCCTCGAAATAGTCTTCCGCAGCCATCCCGCCCCGCAGCACTCCAGTATACACCGTCTCGAAATCCCCATCCGTCTCTACAATTACTTCCGCCGTATTCTCCTCAAACGGAAGCTCTTCTATATAGAGATACATAACGAATGCCGTATCGCAGGTGTTTCCATCCCGCTCAAGGTCAGCCGGAAATGCCTCATAGGTCAGATTGTTATTTATCCGGACATAGATCCGCGAATCGTCCGCCACATACTGCGGATCAATGCATCCCTGAATCTGGTAATAAATTCCCCAAGGTTCCGCAGCGATCTCATTGGTTCCATCCTCGGAAATTCCCTTATCTGATTTTTCATCCATCTCCACAGCTGATTCTGAATTTGTTACATCCGAGTTTTCTTCTGAATCCACCGCTGCTTTGACATCCAATTTCTCATCTGTCTTTGCAGCTGTTACCCCCGGATTTTCTTCTGGCTCTGCCGCTATATCTGATGTCTCTGTATCCGGCTCCACAGCATCCTGTGTATTCGTATCCTGTTCTGCAGTCGGAGGTGTCTGCCCAAGCTTTCCTGCAAGAAAGATGGAAGTCGGACCGTCAGCGCCTCCGATGATGGAAGCCGCCGCATCCGTCCCCGGCGCATCCATATCCAGCTCCGCAACCGGGGCCGGCATCACCGGCGGATTTGCCGCGACATTCGGCAGGAAGCGCTCCGCGCGCTCTATGATCACCGTGTCGGCCAGCGCGGTATCCAGATCCGCGTACAGATTATACGGCTCCCCGCGCAGAAAATACGCATTGGCATAAGCGTCGGCGATAAACGGGAGCAGCGCGTTCCCAAAGGAATCCCGGTACATGACGAGGCTTCCTGTCCCGTCAGGGCACTCAGTTGTTATTTTAGGGTCAAAATTGCTCTCCACCTCTTCCACATAAGAATAGGTATGTTCCCTGTCGTAGTAGATTTCGTCCTCGGGCGTCGGTGCGTCCGGATAAAGCATCGCGTCCAGATCCCCGACGAAATCCGTTCGGACTGTGTACGGTTCCCCTGCCCAGGGATCATGCTCCTGGTCAAGCGCCGCCAGGATCTCGTCCGCGGCGAGAGCCGCCCCTTTGTTGTTCCAGTGGGAATCTCTCTTATGATAAAGAACCTCATCCTGATTCTGAAAAACGGTCTTCAGATCGAGATAATTGACGCCTTCCTTTTCAAGAAGGGGCTCCAGACGCGCCAGATTGTTCTCTTCCGTGATCACAAGACTGTCGTAATACGGCATATGTTCTCCGTAAAGGGAATTTTTGTTCGCGGCCACCGTAAACAGGAAACGGATATTCTGCGCCTCCAGATCCGCCTGCACCATCGCCGTCGAATGGGCGATATTAAACAGGCTCCGCCCGGACAGAAGGTTCTTTCCCTGATAATCGTCGAGGGAATCCGAATAATACAGCCAGCCGTCGGTTCCCTGGATCACGCCATCCTCCGCGGATACGCCGAGCAGCTTTCCTCTAAGCAGCGCGTTCGCCGTCACCAGCTTGCTGCGGAACGCGAAATGATCCTGAAAATACGCGCCGGCCTCGGAAAGAAATTCCGTATTTATTCCTTCCTCCGTTGTCAGGGACGGAAAAGAGGCGAGCTCGCGGTTCTCAAGAGACGTCTCCTCCCCGGCGAAGGGCATGGCCGCAAAAGGCAGGAGGCATGCGCCAAAAAAGATAACCGAATAAAAAATCCTGATGAATTTTTTCATGGCAGCTCCTCCTAAAAACGAAAATAAATAAACGGATTGTATGTGCCTGCCGCCAGACTCAGCATGCAGAGAAAAAGCGCGGTCAGACCCAGCAGTCCCGCGGCCGGTCTGTAAATCTTTCTCTTTTTCAGAGGAAGGATCACCGGGCAGGAAGCCGCGGCGGCTGCCGCCGCCGTCAGAAGGAACACCGGCGTGAGCTGGCCAAGCGCAAGGCTCATCGCCGCCGGTTCCGCCGTAAATCCCGTGAACATCTGCTTCACCCAGAACAGTCCGTCCCTCATCGTATCGGCGCGGAAAAACACAAAGCCGACGCAGACGGCCAGCAGCGTGTAGACGTGCTGCAGGACGGTCTTCAGAGCGCCGCCCTTCCTCTGGATCGCGGGAACGTACTCCTCAAGCATCAGAAAAAAGCCGTGATAGATTCCCCAGAACAGAAACGTCACATTCGCTCCGTGCCAGATGCCGGTGCATACAAACACAATAAATTTATTCAGGACTGTCCGCGCCCTGCCTTTCCGGTTCCCTCCGAGGGGAATGTACAGATACTCCGCGAACCAGCCGGACAGGGAGATATGCCACCTGCGCCAGAATTCCCGGATGTTCGCCGCTATGTACGGATAATTGAAATTCTCCTTAAAATGGAAACCGAACATTTCTCCCAGGCCGAGCGCCATGTCGCTGTAGCCGCTGAAATCAAAGTAAATCTGAAACATATAGGCGACCGCCCCGAGCCACGCGACGGCCGCGTTGACGCTGCCCCGGTCGGCCGCGAACAGCGTATCGGCGGCAAATCCCATCGTATTGGCGATCAGAACCTTCTTGGCCAGGCCCGCGGTAAAGCGGCTGATCCCGGAAAACACACCGTCCGCGGTCTGCTTCCGGTTCGTGATCTCCTGCTCGATATCATGGTATTTGACGATCGGGCCCGCGATCAGCTGCGGGAAAAAGGAGATATAAAGCAACACCTTGCCGAAGCTTTTCTGCGCCCGCGTCACTCCCCGGTAAACGTCGATCACATAGGACATCGCCTGGAACGTGAAAAAGGAAATCCCGATCGGCAGGCGGATCGACGGCACCGGCAGCGAGACTCCGGGCAGGCAGTTGACTGTCTGCGTCAGGAATCCGGCATACTTGAAGACCACAAGGACTGCCAGGCTCACCAGAACCGCCGCGGAGACGGCCGCCTTTTTCTTTGCGGGATACCGCTCGATCGCGAGCGCGCACAGGTAGTGAAAAAACGAGGAACCGATCATCAGCAGAACATAGACCGGTTCTCCGTAAGCATAAAACAGAAGGCTGGCCGCAAGCAGCATCCCGTTTTTCGCGCGTATGCCCGGAAGCACGCAGTGAAGCAGAAACACCGCCGGAAGAAACACACACAGAAAAATCATCGAACTGAAAACCACAATGCTGCCTCCTTCGTTTTTTCTGCCCACACCCGTACCGGGCATGGACAGATTCCCTTAATTATCGTTTACGGTATCTTTCCATCAGACACCCATGTACTTTTGGTCAGTTTCGTTTTACCATTCAAGACCCACCCGCGGGTCTTGCGCGCGGGATTCGGGTCTGCGCCAGCAGACATCTTCGGTTCCGAATCCCTGGCTGAAGCATTCCCGTGAACAGGCGGCTCCCCGGATTCAGCCAAATTCCTGTCAATACGCCTTGCCCCAGTACACCAGCTTTTTCGCCGGTTTCCCGCAGAACACGCAGGTGTCCGCCAGCTTTTCCTGCTTAAACGGCATACATCTTGAGGTCACGCCGATCTCTTCCTTGATGGCCTCCTCGCACTCGCGGCAGCCGCACCACATCGCGCGGATAAAGCCCGGCTTCTCGTCGGCAATCTTCTTAAATTCTTCTTTCTCCGTCGCGGTGTACGTATGCGCCTCGAGATGCGCGCGGGCACGCGCGAGCATTTCGTCCTGCATCGTATCGAGAACTTCTCTGGCCTTTGCCGGAAGCTCCGCGATCGGGGCGGTAATCTTCTCTCTCGTATCGCGGCGCACGATGACCGCCTGCCCCGCCTCGATATCCTTCGGACCAAGCTCGATGCGGATCGGAATTCCGCGCATTTCCTGCTCGGAGAATTTCCATCCCGGGCTCTTCTCGGAATCATCCAGCTTCACGCGCAGACCGGCCGCTGCGAGAGCGGCTTTTACCTCCTCCGCCTTCTCAAGGACGCCCGCCTGCTGCTGCCGGATCGGGATCACCATCACCTGGGTCGGCGCGATCTTCGGCGGAAGCACCAGTCCGCTGTTGTCGCCGTGCACCATGATGATCGCCCCGATGATGCGCGTGGACAGTCCCCAGGAAGTCTGATGCACATATTTCAGCGTATTGTCCTTATCCGCATACTGAATCTCAAACGCCTTCGCGAATCCGTCGCCAAAATTATGGCTGGTGCCGGACTGCAGCGCCTTGCCGTCATGCATCAGCGCCTCGATCGTGTAGGTCGCCTCCGCGCCCGCAAATTTCTCCTTGTCCGTCTTGCGTCCGCGGACCACCGGGATCGCGAGCACTTCCTCGCAGAAATCCGCGTACACATTCAGCATCTGCTGCGTGCGCTCCTCAGCCTCCTCGGCCGTCGCGTGGGCCGTATGGCCTTCCTGCCACAAAAACTCCCTGGAGCGCAGGAACGGTCTCGTCGTCTTCTCCCAGCGCACCACGGAACACCACTGATTATAGACCTTCGGCAGATCGCGGTAAGAATGCACGTCGTTCGCGTAAAAATCGCAGAACAGCGTCTCCGACGTCGGCCTTACGCACATACGTTCCTGCAGCGGCTCAAGTCCGCCGTGCGTCACCCATGCCACCTCGGGCGCGAATCCCTCGACGTGGTCTTTCTCCTTCTGAAGCAGGCTCTCCGGAATAAAGATCGGGAGATACACGTTCTCCACTCCCGTCTCCTTGAATCTGCGGTCAAGCTCATGCTGAATGTTTTCCCAGAGCGCGTAGCCCGCCGGTTTGATAACCATGCAGCCTTTGACGCTCGTGTAATCAATCAGCTCCGCTTTCTTGACCACATCCGTATACCACTGCGCAAAATCTTCTTCCATGGAAGTGATCGCTTCCACCAGTTTCTTTTCTTTTGCCATGTGTATCCCTCCTGAATGATTAATCTTTTGTTACTGTCCACTCCCAATGCCATGATGCCAGGGTCGAAAGGTCATGCGTTCCATGTTCACATGGAAAAGCATGACACTGAGACCCCAAAAACACCGAAAAGGAGCCATTTTTCATGGAAAAATGTGCGGATTTGAGGTGTTTCAGGATTTCGGGGCGCTGTGCGCCAGTGGCGCACAGCGCCGACCGCAACGGAGCGAAGACCACGAAGTGCGGAGAAATCCGTGGCATCATGGGGCAAAATTCCTTTTGACCTCAGCATCATGACATTGATGTGTGAACTGTAACAATCTTTTCGCGGAAAAGGAAAAAAACCGGTATTCCGTCCCCCGCAAAGGGACCGGAATACCGGCGGTATCACCCTGTGAGGCACATCAGGACTACGATTCTCCTTTACCGTCCAGCCATCACTGATTCTAAGTGAGGCCGCCGGATTTGTCAAGCCTTGAGATGCCCTGTTCGGGAAAAATAACAGAAAAGAAAAACTGCTGTTGGCGGTGAACTGCGGGAAAAACCTCTTCTCCTGCCTACCAGTATCTTCTCGCGCAGACCGGCGTGCGATATCCGTAATCGGAAACGATGATGCCCGTGCTCGAGTTGCTCGCGTGCACAACCTGGCCGCCGCCCATGTAAATCGAGACATGGCCGATTCCGCCGCCGCCCTCGTAGAACAGGAGGTCGCCCGGCTGAATGCTGCCGAGATCCACCGGCGTGCCGCTTCCGGACTGGGACGCCGCCGTACGCGGAATGCCGATTCCGAAGTTCGCGAATACGGACTGCGTAAATCCTGAGCAGTCAGCTCCGCCCGTCAGGCTCGTGCCGCCCCATACATACGGGTTGCCCACAAACTGAAGCGCGAAATCCACGATGGCCTGACCGCCGCCTGAGGTGTAGCTCTCCGTATACTGAGGTTCTTCCTGGTACTCTGAGGAACTTCCGTCCTCATAGCTGCCTTCATCCGTGTAGTCGTCTTCATAAGTCTCTTCATATCCGCTTCCGTCAGACCATGTCTGATCCGCCGGCTCTTCATAATAATTCTCATAGCCCGCGTCCGCCGTCTGATCCTGGCCGTCCGTGTAATCCATGCCGGCCGCTGCCTGATCCGCCGCGTTCTGCGCGTTCAGGTATTCCTGATACGCAGCCTCAGCCGCCGCCGCCGTATCGTAGACAAGCTGCTCGTCCGCCTGCTGCGTCGCCGCGTCCGCCGCCGCCTGCGCGTCCAGATAACTCTGATAAGCCGCGTCCGCCGCTGTCTGCGCTTCCGAAGCGCTTCCGGACGCGTCCCAGCTTTCACTTCCGTCTCCGCTTCCGTCGGTCCATGTCTGTCCGTCCGAAACCGGTTCTTCATAATAATCCGTGTAGCCTGCGTCCGCTGACGTATCCTGGTAACCGCCCGCCGCCGCCTGATCCGCCGTGTTCTGCGCGTTCAAATATTCCTGATACGCAGCCTCAGCCGCCGCTGCCGTATCGTAGACAAGCTGCTCGTCCGCCTGCTGCGTCGCCGCGTCCGCCGCTGCCTGCGCGTCCAGATAGTTCTGATAGGCCGCGTCCGCTGCCGCCTGGGCCTCCGAAGCGCTTCCGCCCGCGTCCCAGTTCTCACTTCCGTCTCCGCTTCCGGACGCATCCCAGTTCTCGCTTCCGTCGGTCCACGCCGATCCGTCCGAAACCGGCTCCTCATAATAATCTGTGTATTCCGCGCCGGCCGACGTATCCTGATAACCGCCGTCTGCTGCCGCGTAATCCGCCTCGGCCGCCGCTCTCTCCGCCGCGAGCTGGGCCTCATACGCTTCCTCCGCCTGCCGCTGCTCATCAAGGTAGGCAAGCCACTGGGCATCCAGCCTCTCCTGCTCTTCCTCAAGCGTCTCGCCGGTCGCGTAATAAGTATCGTAATCGACGTAATAAGCGTTCACATAACCGTAGGAATCCCCGCCGAGGGCCACCTTCATCCAGTCTCCCTCATACGCGACGACCTCAAGCTGGTCGGAATTTCTCGCCACGCCGACCGCTTCGGAATCCTCATCCGGCTCCGAGCGGACCATCAGCGCCTCCGGATGTACGGTCGCCACATTATAGGCTACCTGCTGCGCGATCGCGTCCGCTTCCGCCCCGACCGCGAAATAATCAGCGTTCACATAGCCCGTCACATTTCCTGTCTGGACTTCATACCAGTCCCCGACCTTGCCCAGAATCGTGGCGGAACCGTTGTTGTAAATCTTTCCGACAACCTCTCCGTCCGTACCCGCACTGGTGCGGATATTAATGTATTCGTCACACTGCGCGAAGGCAAGCGTCCCGTTCAGGCTCGTATCCACGGCCTGTCCTCCCTGGTCTCCCGCCGCGTCTGACTCCCCTGACGCGCCGCTTCCTTCTGAATCCGCGGAGGAAATACGCTCCGCCTGCAGTTCTTCCATGATCTCCTTTACTGATTTCTGACTGTCTGATTCCTCCGCTGAACCGCTCCCCGCCAGCGTCTCGTTCTTCGCCGCAAGGGCGGAAGTTCCTGTACCGGTAAAAGCAATTCCCGCCGCCAGGAAACATGTCGTAAGTTTTAATACCCCTTTGTTCATTACTTATCCAACCTCCAAAACGAACGTATATTAAAAAACTCTTTCCAGTTATTACGAATTTGTTAAATTTATTACGTGCCTATCATAGCAAAATTTAAAAATTATGTCAAGAGTTTTACATAGTTTTGAAGGTTAAAAAATTCACAATAACAGTCCGCCATCACAACTCTTCAGGATTTCCGGGCATCCGCGCAAAAATCACTTTGCCAGATAACGGCCGGTCGCAGGGGTATGCCCCGTTTGGGATCAGACATTCTCAGACCAGAGAGAATCGGCCTCCCCGTCAGAATCGATCTTCACCTGCGGATGCTCGTCTCTCCAGTATTTCAGAAGCCGGAGCTCCAGCGGCCCGCCGAAGTTCTCCCTCTCGTTGGACCAGAACCATTCCTCCTGCTTCCCTTCCTCGGTTGTCCGCAGGATTCCTTCTTCCGCCAGCTGTCTTCCGTTCAGATCCCCGAAGGCCTCCTCGACATCCGATTTTTTCCAGCTGACAAAAGAGTCCTCCCGGACATCGATCATTCCGTCTTTCAGCACCGGATACATCCGGTACTCGCTGACCAGTCCGCTTTTCCCTTCCGCGCCATGGTCATCCCACTCGAACGATCTCACACAGTCCAGTCTGTCATTCTCCCAGCCGACGCACAGCAGGACGCTTCCCGCCCGGATCCTTCTGTACATGCTCTTCCCCACGGCGACGCAGTTCCTTCCGTACACCGGCTTCACGGTGCCGTCTTTGCAGTGCTCCGCATTCTTTCTGACTACTCTCAGCGCTTTGAACTTCCCCATGTTTTTTCTGTCTGCAAGTTCCACTTTATACAGATCCGGCACACTGCACAGCTTTTCCTTTTTTCCTTCGCGCGCCTCCTGCGCGGGCATGATCTCCGTCCGGGCAAATCCCAGAGTTTTGCTCATCGTCCGCGGAAACTCAACCAGTTCCAGAACGCTGTCCGCAAATGCGTACGGACTGATCGTTTCGACCGACTCCGGAAGCAGCAGTTCTTTTATCGCGGTTCCGGAAAACGCGAATTCCCCGATCGTCGTCAGCGTCTCCGGAAGCGTGACGGAAAGATTTCCCAGATTGGCAAGAGAAAATTCGTAAAGCGTATGTACTCCCTCCGGAATCGTCAGATGGTCCTTCCGTGAAAAACAGGTGTACAGAACGCCTTCCTCACAATAAAAGTCTCCCCATCTTTCCGCAGCCCACGGCGTATTTCGGAAGGCTTCCAGTCCAAAAAGAACCGTCTCTCTGGGACTGCCGGGATTCTCGTCATAAATATAACGGAACTCCTTCTTCTTTGACTGTATTTCTTTCAGAGACACGCAGTCCCGGAACGCGTAGGAAAGAATCCGCTCCAAAGTCTCCGGAAGCTCTGCTTCCTCCAGAGCGGAACAGCCTTCAAACGCCTTTATTCCGATCCTCGTTATTCCCTCAGAAATACAGACCTTCCGGATCTGCTCTCTTTTTTCATACCACGGCGGCTCCGGATTTTCCCCGCAGGAAAAATTCGGCATACTCCCGGTTCCGTAAATCGTCAGACATCCAGTTTCGTCAAGATCCCAGTTCAACAGAGAATTCTTATTCAGTCCGGTCATATTTTCCATCATCGCGCAACCTCCGTTAATAAAACCTGTTTTTCTGTTCCATAATTCTTGTCTGCCTCTTGGAAAATCCTCTCCTTCGGCAAAATAAACTATACCACGCCAGATACACTGCCGATGTAAATTTTTTCACGACACCGGGGCCGGAAAAACCCGCGCTCCCTATCTTTAATGGAAGAGCAGGCTTTTGCGGCCCCAAAATCTGAGGGAAAAAACCGGACCTTACAGTATCTCGTACGTCCTGTCAAACTCATTTCTCGCGACAAAATTAAAATCCGCGTCCGTCACATCCCCGCCATCGTCATACTGGATGCTGTAAAATATAATGACGGCGTCCTTAGCGGCAGTCAGCGTATCTCCCCACAGCGGAGCGCTGAAATACGCGGCCGCGTCGGATTCATTAATGGAAAGCCCCTTGCGGCTGATCAGAAACTCCAGCTCGCGGCACGGCGGCTCCTTGATATCCCATGCTTTCAGAGGCGCCGGAATCTGCTCGTACTCATCCCCGCCCAGCGGCCTGTGATTCTTCAGGAAAAACTCCCGGCTGTTGGGATACGGCTTCCCGGAAGAATCTATCTTGATATAATCCCCGGCTTCCGCCTCCTCCCCGTTCGTCGCCTCCTGAGAAAAAATTCTCCAGTGCGATCCGTCCGTCTGTCTCACCATCCCCTTTTCTGTCAGATCATGGATCACCGGGCTGTCTTCTCCAAGGCAGTATGCCTTCACTGTCTTTCCCTCTTTTTTCTTTACCGTCTTCATTTCTGCCTCCTTATTGTTCCGCCCGCCCTTTCCGGCCGCGGCTTTCTTTCTTTTCGCAGCAGCTGTAATCCGCTCTGCCTTTTCTTATGGCGGCCGCATCAGACCATAACCATATCAAGCATTGAATAAACGATGTCCCGGTCCAGCTGCTTGTAATCGCGGTTTCTGTAAGCATCCTGAACAATCTTCATCCGCTGCTTCAGCTGTTCCAGCTGCTTTTGGATAAGCGCCGTGCTCCGTCCTCCTGCTTCGGCCTTCAGGCATTTCTCCGTCTCATCGAGCGCCTGTTCCCATGCTGCAGAATACCCGGGATCCCAGCCGTCCGGCCGCTCCCCCATATGCTCCGCATATTCTCCGGCGCACCGCTCAAGCTTTTTGAGAACCGAAAGAATCTCCGGATCCGCTGTTCTTTCCATCGCGGAAAACAATTCATCCAGCTCTCTTATAATAAACTCTCTGCGCCCAAGATACCACCGGTAAATTCCGACACTTACCCGATCCAGCGGATCCAGCCGCTCCAGTTCCTCCTCGGAAAGATCCTGCCATCCGTCCCGTGGAAGTCTTCTCACCGGATCCGACGCCGCCAGAAGCGGATGCCGGATGCCGTGCGGGCCGCGTCTGTCCTTCCAGTCATTTCCCCAGCGGTAAGCGTAGGAATCCATCTCCGACACGCTGACCGGTCTGTGTCCCATGGAAAGCATGTAGGCAGTCCATGAACGGTGCTCCAGCCAGCTCAGTTCCTCGACCGTCTGTTCATCCTTCAGCTTCTCAAAACAGGCCCGGGATTTCCCGGGACGGCTGACGTCAATCCCGACCGATCCCATTTTGTAGATCGCGTGGAGAGCCGCCCGCTCGGAGGACATACGGCTGTAGACATCCTCTCTGTAATTATCCTCTATGCGCTTCATCTCTTCCGCCGTACAGCCGCGGTTCAGATACCCAGCGTAGTATACGTGCGCCATCAGCCCCATTTTGTAGATCTGCTCTCTGTACATACCCTCGCTGTATACCTCGCTGACGTTGCGCCCGCTGATTCTGTGGATATCCATGACCTTTTCGTACTCCTGCAGAGCAGACAGCCGGCGGCCAGTCCGCAGAAGACAGCCGACGCAGATCCGGGGCCGGTCCGCGTCAGCTGCATCGCCGCTCAGCGCCTCTATCGTCTTCAGTATTTTTGTCTCTGAATCAAACAGCACAAAATACCGGTACCCTTCCCTGTACAGTCCGGATATCTCCTGCCCGGCCTCGCCGTTTAAGATGCGGATCCTGGCCAGCGGGCTTCTGACCAGATTCGGATTCAGCTGATCCGGCATCTGTTTTCCGCCGATCTCCAGCCGGATGGCCTGCCTCAGTCCCGGGTTCCGCTTCGCGAACTCATCCCAGAACCGCTCCGCGTCCGGCGAAAGGACGGCGATCTCAAGCTCTGTGTTCAGCATCTGCCCGATAGACAGAAAAGCGGACAAAAATCCAGCTCTCATCATATGATCCCCAACAAACGCCGCCTTTACACAGCGGGCCGCGCTCCCGGCCGGCGTCTCGTTATCCGCAGGTCCCGCATAATGGAACAGCGGAAACTTCTGCAGCATGTTGTAGGCCGCGAATGTGGCGTTGGCGTTGGCCATCTCCATCCGGGACATATAAACTTCATAATTCATCCTGTCCGAAAACTCATTCAGAAATTCAAGCACTTTCCTGCAGGAGCCAAAACCCGAACGGTAACGCTCCCACTGCTCGGACAGCATGTTTCTTAACAGGCCCAGCAGTTCCTGCGCCGTATCCCGCGCGATCCCGTAATCATCGGCCAGCTCCCCGGTCAGAGCGAACCACTTCTCCTTTTCCATCAGCCTCTCTTCCCGCGCCGGGATGCGTCCGAACAGAATCCGGAAAAACAGGACGCCGAGACTGTACACGGCGGCGCTTTTCTCAAGATAATCCTTCTTGATATCGTCAAAGGAATCTTTTCTGAGGCTTCTTTCCAGATCCAGGATCTCCCCCGCCGCGTACGCCTCATGGTAAAAGATATTTCCGTCCGCCTGGTGCATGTTGTCGATATCACTCAGATCCAGAATGCTGTCCAGGTCAAACAGACGAAGCTGATAGTGATGCGCCGTCTGCCGGATCACCAGGAAATTGTCAAGACAGACGTCGAGAAACAAAAAACGGTGATCCTCAAGGATCGTCATCAGATCCGCCAGATAGCGGAATAAAAACAGCTTCTTTGAGAGACTGTCGAACCAGTCCAGCTTATCCTTCAGGGATCTTCCGTTGTGAAAGTCGCTGATTATATAATATGTATCGCCGTAGGAGGCCAGATACTCCGGCTCGACCACGATCTCCAAGAATTTCGGATCCGAGTACAGCCGTCTCTGCCACTCATAGCTTCTCGTAAACTGGCGGAGCCGGTTCGTGATCTCCCCCGGCCTCCTGACGTCCGTTCTCCAGACCAGGCTGGGGATCCGAAGCCTCTGATCCCCGCCGTCTCTGGAAATTCCCCAGATATTCCTGGAACTGTACGGATAAAATTCCTTGACAATCACCTTTCTCCCGTTGGCCCCAAGGATTCCCTCGTAAGTCATACAGGTCGCCCCCTGATCCGAAAGGATCCGCCTGATCTCCACCCTTATCGTATCCCGCACATCCCGCTCCTCCAAAGCCATATCGTCCTGTTTCCAGTCCTTTTTCATCCTGGCCCGGATCTCGTTCTCATCCGCAAAGCGGAAATCATATACGCCAGGCTGCATGGGAATTCTGTCTTCCTCTGTCTTCACGCGCTGCCTCCCCTCCTTCCGATATCCTTTCCGGCTGCATCGTCATCTCTTCGAATATTCTTTTCGGGCGCGCCGTCACCCTTTCAGATGTTCCTTCCGGGCGCGCCGTCATCCTTTCAGACATTCTTTCCGGACTCCCATTCCGAATGCTTTTTCCTTTCATTCTCCTTGTAAATCATGCGCAGCGTATCGCACATGTCCTCCGGCGCACAAGAGCTGAGCAGAAACAGCAGAAGGCAGTCGAGCGGATACCCCAGGTACAGCCCGTCAAACCGGAACTCATCCATCTTCACATCGATAAACCTTCTGAAATTCCGGATAGACGTCTCCCTCTCCTTCACCATAACATCACGCTGCTCCTTAATATACTGCAGAAACAGCAGAACCAATACGACGCTCCGCTGTCTGTACCTGCTCAGTTCTCTAAACCACCACCTGTCCCCGAGAACCATGCTGTCGGAAAGCCAGTCCGACGTCAGGTTTTGCATATCAAGTCCGATCTTCTTCGAGAGCTCCATATCGAGCCCGGAAACCTCATCATAATCTCCCTGCCCGTACATATAGCGCTGAAATACCGCATAATACGGGAACTTCCTTCTCGTCATCAGCAGATTCTTTACCGTGATCTTTTCCATATCCGGGTCGTCATCCAGACTGGCCGGCCTGATCGGCCACAGCTCCCCGGTCTGATCAAACCGCGCATTGTCAAAATTCGTCCGCGAGAGCACGACGCGGTTCCTCAGATTGCTGACCGCAGCGACCGACTCCTGTTTCGGCTCCATCTGAGTAATCGAATCAGCACCTTCCAGCACGTAATTGTCCCGTTCCCTTCTCGCGTTTTTGAAGGGAGCCAGATTCATGTCCAGATAAGCCGTCACGGTCTTTCTGGGCAGATAAGAACAGCCTGTTTCTTCTCTGACCGGCACATATTTAAATTTTTTACCCTCAAACTCATAGGCAAAGCAAAGATTCCCCGGTATCTCTTCCTCCGCCAGTATCTCGATCACAACAAAACCATTTGCAGGCGAATTTCTGCAATCCTCAAGCCGCCATTTCGGCTTTGTCCATAACCTGCTGTTAAGCCCGGATTCCTCGCTGATATTTACGGCCTTTTCCGTATTCACTTTTTTGATGGAGACCGCCCGGACGCTTCGAATCAAAGGTTTTCCGTCCCTCTCTGCGTTTCCGCACAGTATCTCAAAAACGGCTCCCTCCGGAACGGCGCTTCTTTTCGGCTTCTGCAGTTCTGAATTATCCTGATGCGGAATGACATGCAGACATACCTCCACATATTCCATAGGCATCAGATTCTCACCCTTCAGCAGTTCATATACACAGTTTTTTCCTGAAAATCTCGTTCTGCCACTGATCCAGATGGGTTCCCTGCTTCTGTACCACAGCGTTATCGGAACGCTGCCCTCCTGCCTGTGGCGGAGTTTTGCCCTCTTTTCCTTCTCCTCCGCCTCTATTCTGAGATAATCGTCCATCTCTTTTTCATACAGACGGAATATCCCGTCAAACAAAGCTTTATATACCTTCTCTTTGTTTCGTGCGGGCGGCTTGACCGCGGCTTTGTACCAGCTCAAGGTCTCCGGAATCTGCGGATAATCCTCCGGCCGGAATACCCCGCTTTGGATTTCCAGATAAAGTCTGCTTTTATTTGTAATATACTGACTCCCATTTTTCTCCGATATGACCTCCGGTTCCCTGGCGGGACTGACCGAGTCATAACAGTTCCGGAGCTTATACAAAATCTCTATCGTGCTTTCCTGTATCCCCTGCCTGTAAATATCCATCGCCATGCCAAGAAGGTACTCGTCCGTCTTATAATTGGACAGCGAATCTCTTTTAAAAACCCTCTGCAGAAATATCCTGACAGAATCAGAATCTCTATTGCAGACCGGAGCGAGAAAATACAGGAAAAAATCTTCCGTCAAATCCTCAAAATTATCCCGGATTACTTCCGGGGTATACTTCTTCTCCAGGATATTCCGGATCTCGTCATCCCCGATCTCCTCAATCCTGCGAACCAGGAGCTCCGTCAGATCCGTCAGAATTTTTTTCGAAGATCCCGAGAGCCTCCGGCCCGTCTCCTGCTCTTCGAATAATTTCCTCCGAAAATTCTCCGGACAATCGTAGGAAAATACTTCGCACAGGAAATTTACCAGATATCTGTTTTGGGAAAAATTCTTCCATTTTTTCAGACTGTCGTTCAGCTTTTCATTCAGTCTTCCCCCCAGATGAACAAAGTCATCAAGGTTGAAGATCCTGTCCGGATCCCTCGTCTTCTGTTCTATATCCATCTCATGTTCTTTTGTTCTGCCGTCATAAATCTCTCTTTTAAACTCGCTGTTCATTCCCCCTGCTCACTCTCCTCAGCTGAATAAAGCTCTGATCATCTTCTCCCGGCAGATGTATTTTCCCGTCATCCAGAATTTCCCACACCTTGTTTTCCGCAAAGTCTCTGGTCGGAGGGTAATCATACAGACCGTCCGAACACAGGGCGATCCGGTCCAGATCACCGATATTCCCGCACTGTATCTTGACACGCTCCGGAAGATTCTCAGAAATTGTCAGGAATGTCCTGTCGCCGCCGAAGTTGACAGGCCAGGATAACACGCGAACCCGCTGTTTTCCTTTTGCGACGATTATACCATCGCCCAAATGAACAAGCAAGTAACTGCCAGTATTACTATCCGTCATAAAAATCAGGAGCGTCGAGCCGAAATAATCCGCCGTCAGATGGTTTCTGTCCATATAATCGCTGATAATTCTTATAATCCCGCCCATCAGTCCGCAGAGCAGCTCATGCTTTGATACTTTCCTCAGATCCCGCATTCCCGCCATCGTCAGCATCGTCTCCGCCGCGTATCTTACCACCTCCGAGACACAGTCCGCATTGCAGTCGCTGCTGCCTGTCCCGTCGGCCAGCACGATCACCTGTCTGCCGTTCCTTTCCTTATAATATACCTGATCCTGGCATTTCATTTTCCGCTCCTCATGATACCTGCCGGTTCTCCTGTCCGATGACATTACCCACATCAGAAAACCCTCCCTTCCGGGTCGTTTTTTCCGCCTGCTTTTTCGTCCATCTTTGTTTCCTCCCGTTTTTGTTTATTGTATCAGGCAGAAAAATTTTCTTTTTTACGCCGTGGTTTCCCGTATCTTTCCTCTCATTGTGCCACAATTATCACACAATATAATATTGACAGAATTATAGATATATGTTATGATACGTCTGATGATCATCAAAAGAACCTGTTTATTTTCGACTATTCATTATCTTATTATCTGTTGAATCTTATATTACATTTCACGAAAATTATCTAATTTTTTCACAACACACTTGTAATCACACATCAACACTGCTAAAATAAGGAGGAATGATTATTGAATCAGAACACAACAACTGAAAAACAGACAGGATATCCAGGGGCCCTGCTCTGGAGTGTACCGCCCTGGTGCTGAACATCAACTACGGGAAGAACCGGGAACTGATGGAGAAATGTGAGAAGCTTGGGGAATACGCACGGTTCGTCGCCTGCATGCGGAGGCACATGAAGGGAAAGACGACGGAAAAGGAGAAGCTGGAGACAGTGAACACAGCGGTGGACGAATGCATCCGGAAAGGAATCCTGAAAGATATCCTGATAAAGAACCGGGCGGAGGTAGTGGCGATGAGCTTTTGGGAATACGACGCGGAGCGGCACCTGAAGATCGAGAAGGAAGACAGCTACAATGATGGATTCCTTGCTGGAATAAAAAGCGAACAGAAAAACACCCTGCGGGAGAGGGAACGCGCAGACACAGCAGAAACTCACGCAAACGCTGAGAAAAACCGCGCAGACGCTGAGAAGAATCGCGCGGACACGGCAGAGCAGGAGCTTGCCCGGCTGCGGGAAGAACTCCGCAGACTGCGCGGAGAATCCGAAGACTGATAAAACGTTCCTGTCCGGCATTCAGGGCCGCACCATGAATAAAAGCCGCCGCGTCTATCATAGGCGCGGCGGTCTCTTTTTTGCTAAAGATTCTTGTTCTGTTCTTCGTACAGGAGCCTGATTCCTGCAGAGGTTCCGGCTCCTTATACGCCTCTCCGGTTCATCGCACGATTCGTTTCCTGCGGTACAGGAGTGTTCCGCCCGCCAGGATCAGCAGAGCGCCCGCAAAAGTCAGCGCCGCCGTACCGGAACCGCCGGTCTCCGGAAGTTCATAAATAACTGGCTCATTTTCAACTGTCAGGCTTCCATTCGGAACAACCCGTTTTGTTTCTGGATATATTTTTCTGTTCTCGTCACTTTCAAGGCCGTAATAGAATATGATTGGATCTTCCAGTTTTTCATATCCCTCCGGTGCCTCTATCTCTTCCAGGGCGTAATAGCTGCCCGGATACAGACGCCACCTGTACGTATCCGGATCAAGATAAAATGTGCCATCCGTTCCGATTGTAAATGTCCATTCTTTTTCCGTGTAGGCAGGATATTTGTTGGGATCCTTTCCAACCGTAGTATTCGCCGTCAGGCTGCCGTCTCCGCTGCCGCCTCCTTCTGAAGAACTGCCGCCTGAGCCGCTTTCTCCCGAATCAGAGCCGCCGCTTTCTTTGGACGGGATAATGACATAAAATTTGAACTTGGCCCCGGCCAGATTCTTTGCAGAATTTGTACTGTCTACCTTCCTTATGGTCATGCCATACTTGCTGGCACCGCCATCGGCATACATTTTATCTACCTTCAGCAGCTCGTCATATCCATCCTCCGTCCTTTCTACTCCTTCCACACTGGCTTTATTGGAAACATGTACATCCCCCAGGCTGGTGACCAGCGCTTCATATGTAATCGTCAGAGGCGTATCATCAGGAACCTTAAGCCTGAACTGTCCAGTGTCTGCCGGGAGCTTTTCTATTAGAGCATTTCCTCCAGTTTTATCATTAAGTACCGTGATTGTCTCCGGCTTGATCTCGATACCTTCGCTTGTATCTCTCACGATCAGATAATCTTGATCCGGATCAAGATTTATACCCAGAGGGTTGACATGCAGGGTGAACTTCAGCAGATTAGTAGTGTATTCACCATTCTTCTCCGTAACCTGCTCAGCCTTCTTGGTCAGCCGGGGTGGAAAATAAGGCACTTCTGACTTCGCATCCCAGCGGTCAGGATCCTTTTCATCTCCTATCCTGGCCTCATTCGTAACTATTGGATCGGTTTTGTCATCACTATGCGCTCTCAGCCACTCCTCACTGGCCTTCACCGTGTAGGTAAATTCCAGGCGGTCCGCCTGCATATTATTATAAAAAAACTCATGCGGCCAGACTCGATCCAAATCGCTCCGGACTGTATTTGACAGCCCCGGGACTTCAAGGTATGAACTATATATAAAGAGGCTCAGAAGCGCCTGAAGCTGCTGCCTTCCATCTGGCAGAGTTGTTACCAGACTGGGGAGTTTCCTATCAAAACCATCAGTTCCACTGTAGCTGTAAGCGCCTTCATTGGTCCATTCCGGACAATAGACGCTGCTGAGCTTTTTCCCGTCCCTGTAATACAGGGTCTCCCTCAGGCTTCCCGCTACATAGTCCCAGCCTTTAGGTCACTTATCAATAACTTTTAACGCAAAATGGCAAAATTTCTGCGTAAGAAAAACACCTATGCCAATGCTGGT
>CANRGB010000042.1 GCA_947630005.1 uncultured Lachnospiraceae bacterium | reverse complement strand
CGGCGGCTATGGACGCAATGGACCAGGATGACAAAACCGTCCCGGCGAATGCGATTTACCATGTAGGCTTTTACGTCGGAGATCAGGAGGTGGAACCGGCGGCGCCGGTGAATGTGGCCGTTCAGATCCTGCAGGATGGGTTTTCGGCTGGCGAGTCCATAAAGGTGATCCACCTTGGGGAAAATGATGCAGAAGTCATCGCGGACACTTCGGCAGACGATGCAGGCCTCATATCCTTTACGACAGACGAGTTTTCCAATTTCGTGTTTATCGGAGGATCGGGCGGCACATCCAACACATCCAGCACGTCCAATACGTCTGGTACTTCCAATACGCCGCGCATGGAAGGCAACGGGATCGTCGGTTCGGGCCTCAGTCTCGCCGGCAGGATCCGTCAGATAGCGGGGTCCATCATGCCGAAGAGGGGATCCGGGACGTCTGGCAATGAGAAGTTCATGACAATGGCTAATGGGTCTGGAAGCGGGGGATCCACGGACGAGTCTGAAAGTGGGGAATCTACGGACGAGTCTGAAAGTGGGGAATCTACGGACGAGTCTGAAAGTGGGACCCCCTCGAAGGCTATTAATTTGAATGAACTTACAAATGAAGAAGTTGATCTTACTTTCCAGTACAAGGATGAGAACGACACATGGCAGAATATTCCGGAAGGAAAGAACATCTTTGACTACTATAATTCGGACATCAATATCAACTTCAAGTTCAATAAGAAATTTACGCAGGCAGAACTTAAAGAAGCCGGCGGAACGCTCACTTATGATCTCCCGCCATATCTGAAGGATTTCGCCGCGGGTCAGAGCGGTGTGCTGCTTGACCAGAACAAAGAAGTGGCAGGCACGGTGACTGTCGAGAATGGCAAAGTTACCATCCAGCTGACTAATGATTTTATAAGCGATAACACTACAGCCGAGGATCTGCATTTTTCCCTGTCTGGCAAAGTGGATCTGGAGAAAGCAACTGATAAGGAAGAGGGGGATAAGAAATATCCCGGTTTCAATTTGGAGATCCCCGAAGACAAGAAAGACCTGTATTCGCAGTACGGTACGCTGGAGTTGCAGAAAACATGTAAATCGACTGCGCCGCAGAGAGATGAAAAAACCGGCGAGTGGTATGTGGATTACGAGCTTACCGTGACCGCGCCGGATCTCGATATGCCCGAAGTTAAAGTGGAGGACATATTTAATCTCACCAGCGGTAACGCGAACGTTCAGGCAAGGCTGAATGGCCTGATCGACGCCTATGTCAAATATTCGGTGAACAACGAAACTCTCATGAGTCACGATGTAGGCAGTACAGTGCCCACTGACCCCAAACCCGCCAATTCCGTATATCAGACCGAAGATGAGAACGGAGTGCCCCAGCTCAACTGGTATCTTGGTGATATGACAAAGGGCGAGACCCGTACTCTGCATTATCGCGTCAGGCTGAATGAGCATAAGATGGAGACGACCAATTTTACCACGGACGGTACGATCCTGCCCAACAGTGCGAATGCGTCTTCTCAGACTTATCCGAAGGACAACACGGACTCTGATTTGTCGATCAAGACACATGTGAATGTAAGCAAGGTGGCCCAGGAAAACCCAAACCAAAAAGGGCATGAACCCAAAGTCTATTTTGTGCCGGACGGAAACGGCGGAGGCTATATCGAATATAAAGTCACGGTCAAAAACGACAAGGACTATCCGGTCAATGTAAAAGTCTATGACTCCGTGAACGATCCCAATGCCAATACGACCAATAATAGCAAGGCAGACAAGGGCAAGGGCCTGTCGTATGATCGAAACAGCTTCAGCTTTAAAGACAGCGCAGGCAATCTTTTAACCCCCCAACCCAAAGTTGACTTTAGCGTGAAGGGAAAAGATGGCGCAAAGTATACCAGCTTCACCGCGCATATCGGCTGGCTGCAGCCCCAGCAGGAGGTCACCTTTACGTATCGGATCAATATAGATGCTGAGACTCTTGCGACCGGAACGCTGAATGAGAAGGGCGAGATGGTCGGAGCGGTGGATGTGAACAATGGCGTTCTTGCGCTCTTTGAGGGACAAACAACAACTGATGATACTTATCTGACCTGGCTGGAACGGTACCAGCAGAACCACACGGTCGAGCAGGAATCATGGGCCGCAAAGAACTACGGCGGTGCGGTCGAGCCGCAGGCGATCACCTTTGGGAAGGATGATACCGTGTACGATGCCACCGGTGAATCAGTGACAAAAATGGAAAATCCTCCAGAGTCATTTGAACTTGGTGAAAACAGCTTTAAGTACACGGTTACGGTAAACGGAAATACCGTCTGGGATGTGTCCTCTGCCACGATGGGCGACAGTCTTACCAATGGCCTGCATTATAGCGGATATGTTCAGGTCGTGGCAAAGGATGCAAAAGGTAATGTACTTAAGACCTCTTGGGTAAACGTGAACGATCTGAAAGAATTCAGCTTTAAGGGGGATGACATCGGATTCGAAGGCGAAGGGTTCGGTACGGGAACGTCCTACGAGCTGACGTATTACACGACTGTTGATGAAGATAATAATAACGTCCATATCGTGTTGGGAAACGATTTCTCCTTGACAGGGGACATTATTGGTCCTGATGGAAGAAAGATAATCAATGTGAGCGTGCAGGACAGCACCAGCAATATGGGGGAGACCTCGAACCATCTGAGAGTGACGAAGGATGCCTGGTACTATGAACCTGATACAGCGACCAATTTGGGTGCTTTCTACTGGGTTGTCAAAGTGGATGCCAGCTATATCCCGAACGGTTTTGCACTGAAGGACGTAGCGGGTGAAAAGCATGAGCTCCGTAACGATTCACTGCTTGGCGTGTACACCGGTCCGGAGCATACATTCGGTTCGGAATCGGATTGGGACGCGTTTCAAAGTTCTGCGGCGACGAACGGATTTGAGATATTCAACCAATATTCAAGCAAGCACGAGGAAGGGAAGGGGTTGATGGTTACATTTGACGATGGCGATATTACGCCGGCGGAGGATCAGTATGTGTATCTTTTCTTCAAAACCTATGTGACGGATCGTCAGGCAGATCCTTACGAGAACAAGGTATACAGCAACGGTGACAACATCCCCGGTACGACTGTTGACTATTTTGAGGACGACGCAGCTAATTATCTGCCCGGCGTGGGCGGCGTGGAAAAGGCGGGCAAACAGGTCTTTGACTGGGACGGCAGCAGCACGATCACGATGTTGGGAGGAACAACGGATGCTACCTACAATCTCAATGCCAATATTTTGAACGGCGGTAGTGTTCCTGCCGGACGGTATGCCGCCTGGAGCGTCGCTGTAAACAAAACGGGCACCATGCAGGGCGACTTTACCATCACCGATCAGATACCGCCGGGTATGGAGCTGTCTTTTGTGGCCATAGCATATGTCAAGAATATCGGGAACGGTGTAATGCAAAACTGCACCCCGCCCTGGCCGATACTCTTATCCAATAAGGACGCGGGCACGCCCGGCTTGATGGTCGGCGGAGCATTTAATAACTCGACGAACTATACGAATCCTACTAATAGATCTAAATGGAAAAACAGTGAAGGTTGGAAGCCGTGGGATAAGACTAATTGGATGTATTATCCCGGTGAAAATAACACAGTCAGCTGGGGACTGCATATCGAGGATGGGGAGTGTAACGATCAGTATGGTAATCCTCATCCTGGTGATTCTGCCTATGCCTTCGAAGTGGATTACCTGGTGGTATGCCGGGTGACGGACCCGGATGTACTACTGGGCGTAACGGGTGACAATCCGCAGAAGACATTCAATAACCACGTGACGGTGTATGGCAGTGACGGCAAGCCCGTCGCCAATGCGGATGCCCAATTGACTGTACCCTGCAAGCCGGTAGTGACAAAGGAAGGCATCCAGGACATAAAGGATAGCCACCTGCAGCAGACTATCAAGTTTACGCTCAAGGTCAACGAGGAAGCCACGACAGTCGAAGGTGAGGAAAACCTGATACTGAAGGATGAGATGAGCGAGAATCTGATCCTTGTAAAGGATTCCGTGAAATTCTACAGTGATCCGGACTACACGGAAGAACTTGAAGATGACGTGAGCTTCACGTCCGTGGGGAATGTCATTACCTTCACAATCCCGAACGGAAAAGCGGTGTACATTCAGTACGAGTGCCTGATCAATGCCCCGGCGGGAGTGGCAGAGGGAACGGAGGGAACGCCGGTAGAGAACACAGTCTACTTTGACGGCCGCAAGCCGGATGACCAAGGTGAAACCTGGAAGAAGACGGTCCACTACGATGCCGAGGGCGGTATTTCGGGCTCCAAAACGATGCAGATCACGAAAAAGGACAGCTTGACCGGAGATTATCTATCCGGCGCGGAATTTGAGGTCACTCTGCTGGGCGTCACAGACGGGAACGGTGTATTTGTGCCGAGCGTAGGTGAGCTTGAGAAAAACACACTCATGACAGATGCGGACGGTATCAGCAATGACTTTCCTCCCAGGGAGGGCGGACTCTATGAGATCAAGGAGACCAAAGCGCCGGCGGGCTATGTCCCCGACAATACGCCCAGATACTACTGGGTAGGCAAGGGAACGTTTGCCCCTCCCTCTGCTGAGGCTGCAGATTTGCCTTCAGGCACGAAGATCAACGCAATGTACACCGGCGTGATCGATGTGGAGATTACGAACGAGAGGGCCAAGATCACGGTGACGAAGAAATTCGTAAATGCTGACGGAGGTGAAATACCCAAAGGCATAGAGGGGACATACACCTTTGGCCTGTTCACGAAGGAAGGTGATACCTATGTAGAGGCAGAAGCTATTTACGGAGCCCGGAAGCAGACACTGACGTATCCGGGTGATGAAAATAAGGTGCTGACGTTCTATGTGCCCTACAGTAAGAATCCCACGGTTGAGTATTACATTCTTGAGTTGGATAAATCGGGCAAGCCGATGGAGCCCGATTCCGAGTACTGGGTTCAGACAGAAACAGAGGGGACGATGCAGTTTAAGCCGAGTTATGAGTACGATAATACTGATCCAGACAAAGCGAGCAGTGAGGAAGGTAATACTGCCACAAAGGCAGAGAACAGCGGGGAAGGTGATACTGCCAACGCAGCGAGCAGCGAGGATCCAAAGACGGCGGTTACGGTGACGAATACCTGCTATGGCGCCTATAGCCTTCCCGAAACCGGCGGACCGGGCACGCTGGTCTATCTGGTGACCGGGCTTGCACTGGTTCTGGGCAGCGGACTTGTTTTGACCGCCAGAAAGCGTCGGCGTCAGGCACAGTAACAGAATAGAAACATTTTAACCCAGGATTAATTACTGAGGGCCGGAGACAGATTCAATGTCTCCAGCCCTTTCAGCACATATCAAAGTTTGCCAGGTAAAATAGAACCAGTTGTCTATCCAGAATCCTTATGCCTGTGAAACGGGGGAGACCCACTGCCGGATCACATCCGCGCTGCGTCCGACCAGTTCCGCGATGGTGTCCATGGACATTCCTCTTCCCAAAAGCTTGACAGCCATTTCCTTATCTTTTTGTTCAGTTACGCGCTCAGTTACCTGCCCGGTGTTAAGTTTCACGGCCTGGCTGACTTTTTCGTTCGCTTGTTCAGTCATGCGCCTGATGACCTGCTCGGTGTTAAGTTTTACAGCCTGGCTGACGGCCTGACTGACTTTTTCCTCGACCCTTTGCTTAATCACATCTTTCATCAGATCTTCCAAAGCTTCACACATAAAATTTTCCCTCCTTAAATCCTCGTACAGTCCGCGGTTGGCGGATATGCTCACCTGGCACCGCGTCGGCATTGCTCCGGTCCCCGGGCGTCTTCAGGCCCGAAGCCTCCCTCAGGAACCTCCTGACATCTTACTATAAAAGCCCAGTCTCCATGCATAACCGAGGGCAAGTTTACTTGCCAATCGGTTTATGCATAGGAGACGCTAACCCGTATGAGCAAAACAGTGATGCGAACGGATGTGAGCAGCACGATTTGCGAATATGGGCAGGGGTGCTGAACGTCCAGTGGACGTTCGTTTAGCACCGACCGGAGCGGAGCGCAGACCGCGGGAGTGCCAAAGGCACGAAGCGCCCCGTGGGCTTTTATTCATGGTGCTGCCGGGCGTGCCCGGCATGAAAGTTTGGAAAGGATCCGTAGCGGGCTGTGGCTGTCTGCTGTAAGGCGGCCCGTCCCGACGACCGCAGCGTGGAAAACAGCCCCCGGGGATACGCCTCCCGGAACAGCGAGACCGTGATTTCCGCCGCAGGATACTGGTCCACCGTCTGCCCGAGTGATTTGTACAGGCATGCGTATGCGGCCGCCTTGTAAAAATCGTCGATGGTAAGGCCGTCGTCAGGGCTCTTGTATTCAATAATGTTGTGCCCTTTAAAGATCCTCCCGATCTCGTTTGCGATCTGCACGCCGGGTTCTTTGCGGATGACCAGAAGATCCGCTCGGAGAGGCTCTTTGCTCAGATTATATTCCTGTATGAATGTCAGAACGTCGGAATTTGCGCGGAGCTCCAGCTCAGCGGCTCCGTAAAAACCCGGGTGCCATGGGATCTTGTCCGGCCGATCTGTTTCCTCCTTTGCTGCTGTGCTGCCATGCTCTGGATCATCCTCCGAAAGGCCGGCCGGTTCCGCAATGCTTTTTGAGAAACTTGGTTTCTGTGCAGTCTGGTCCGTGGGGACGGATCTTGGATATCCTGTCTGTTTTTCAGCTGCTGTGTTTTGATTCAATAATCATTCCTCCTTATTTTAGCAGTAACAGTGGATAGTTACAAGTGTGTTGTGAAAAAATGTTGGATAATCCGCAAGAAATGTAATGTAAGATATTTGAAATGAAAAGATAATACAGATGATTAATGATAAATGGTTTTCTATACAGATTATTACATGCATTATATCATATATATAAAAATCTGTCCAGATGAAAAAGATTAAAAAAGGATATGGAAATGAAAATATCCCGCAGGGTCCGGATCTTCTGGAAGATCTGAACTGCCGCAGGATATTTTTCTGTCTGTGGTCTGCATTCAGAGTGGTATACTGCTGGTTTGGGCTTCTCATGCCTGTGAGACGGGGGAGACCCACTGGAGGATCACATCTGCGCTGCGGCCGACCAGTTCCGCGATGGTATCCAAGGACGTCCCCCTTCCGAAAAGCTTGACAGCCATTTCCTTATCTTTTTGTTCGGTTACCTGTTCAGTCACGCGCTCGGTTACCTGTTCAGTCACGCGCTCAGTTACCTGTTCAGTTACACGCTCAGTTACCTGCTCGGTGTTAAGCTTTACGGCCTGACTGACAGCCTGGCTGACTTTTTCCCCGATCCTTTCCTCAACCTTTTCCTCGACCCTTTGCTCAATCACATCTTTCATCAGATCTTCCAAAGCTTCATACATAAGGTTCTCCCTCCTCAAATCGTCATACAAACTGCGGTTGGCAGATATGCTCACATGGAGCACCGCATTGGCATTGTTCTACTCCCCGGGCGTTTTCAGAGATAAAGTCTTCCTCAGGAACCTCCTGACATCTGTATTCGATAATGTTGTGCCCTTTAAAGATCCTCCCGATCTCGTTTGTGATCTGTACGCCGGGTTTTTTCCGGATGACTAGAAGATCTGCGCGGAGAGGCTCTTTGCTCAGATTATATTCCTGTATGAATGTCAGCACGTCGGAATCCGCGCGGAGTTCCAGCTCAGCTAATTTTAGTTTCCCCCGGTCAGCTGCCCGCGCAGCTTTTGGAGTTCTTTCCGCAGCCGGGCAAGTTCCTGCTCTGCCGTGTCTGCGCGGTTTTTCTCAGCGTTTGCGTGAGTTTCTGCTGTATCTGCGCGGCTTTTCTCAGCGTCCGCGCGGTCTTTCTCTGCGTCTGCGCGATTCCTCTCACGCAGCGTGTTTTTCTGTTCGCTTTTTATTCCAGCCAGGAATCCATCATTGTAGCTGTCTTCCTTCTCGATCTTCAGATGCCGCTCCGCGTCGTATTCCCAAAAGCTCATCGCCACTACCTCCGCCCGGTTCTTACTATGAAAGCCCTGTCTCCATGCAGAGCAGAGGGCAAGTTTACTTGCCTGATCGGCTCTGCATAGGAGACGCTAACCCGTATGAGCAAAACAGTGACACAAGCGAATGCGAGTGGCACGATTTGCGAATATGGGGCAGGGGCGCGGGAGTGCCAAAGGCACGGAGCGCCCCGTGGGCTTTCATACTGTTTGAACAGGATATCTTTCAGGATTCCTTCCCGGATGCATTCGTCCACCGCTGCGTTCACTGCCTCCAGCTTCTCCTTTTCTGTCGTCTTTCCCTTCATATGTCTCCGCATGCAGGCTACGAACTGCGCATATTCCCCGAGCTTTTCACATTTTTTCATCAGTTCCCGGTTCTTCCCGTAGTTGATGTTCAGCACCAGGGCGGTGCATTCCAGAGCAGGCGCTCCGGGAGCGGACAGGGAAGAAAGGAGAGTGCTTCTGCCGTTGTCTTCCTGTCCTTCCGGGAGTATGAATGCGTCCGACAGCTTCATCTTCCAGCTCTCCCGGCTTTTTTCTTCCCCATTGTAGAAAACGATGTACTGGGGAACCGGCAGCGGGATCACTTTCCTCCGGTGCGGGTCATACCCGTTCGCCTCTACATATGCGCGGTACATCGCTGCAAAATACTGAAGGCCTCTTAGGGGCATGTTATAACAGAGGGTGCTCTGATGTTCATACAGCCCGAGCTGCGTATGGAGCAGGAAGCCGGTATCGTTCCTGATCCCCATATATACTGCGTCTTCGAGCGTGTAGATGATGAGATCCTCCGGATTATCATAACTGGTGCCGCTGACGGCGTTGTAAAGGCTGAGGAGGTTTTCCTTTTCGCGGAAGACGATGCGGAAGATGCCGTCCTTGAAGCAGCGGTTCAGGTCCGGTACGGTCTGGCCGCTGTTATCCGGCCGGTCTGCCTCATCCTTTGCCGTCGTGCTGTCATATTCCGCAGTATCTTCTGAAAGGCCGGATGGTTCTTGATCATCCTCCGAAAGGGCGGACTGTTCTTGATCATCCTCCGAAAGGACGGACGGTTCCGCAATGTTTTCTGAGAAACCTAGTTTCTGCGCAGTCTGGTCCGTGGGGACGGATCCTGGATATCCTGTCTGTTTTTCAGTTGCTGTGTTCTGATTCAATAATCATTCCTCCTTATTGTAACAGTGTTGACGTATGATTACAAGTATGTTGTGGAAGAAAATCGGATAATCTTCATGAAGTGTAATATAAGATTTAACAGATAATAAGATAATAAACGGTTAACAACAAATAAGTTCTTTTGATGATCATCAAAGGTATCATAACATATATTTTTGATCTTGTCTATATTAAATTTCATATTTTAAATATTGAAATAAAAATATTTGTTGACAATTTATTACTATAATAATATAATAAATAAGAAAATACGGAAAGAACGGAAGTGATGTGTAAGGATATCCGGAAGAGGAATCTGCCGCTGAATTTCTCATTTTTCATCGCAATATAGTATTTAAAATAGTAATTAAATAAATAAAAAATTCTGTTGTAATATTTTTTGGAAAATTGAAAAAAACTTGTGTAAAAATGACCGATGTATGACCGGTGATGAGTTATAATATAGAAAACAAAGCAAGACAGCCAAATAACAGAAACAAGACAATAAATTTCCCGACAGGGAGCCGGCGGACAGAGAATAAAACAGAGGCCGGCAGACAAACCAAAATAAAGGAGATGAAAAATATGAGGAAGACATGGAACATGGTAGGAAAAATGACAGTTTGTTCACTCGCGGCGGCTATGATGGTGATGATCGGTACAGAGTTTGGGATGACGGCCCACGCTGAGATGATCATAGACAGTATGGAAGAGATCCAGGCCAGCCAGGATGTTCAGAATATGGTTCCGGGATCTGCCGATGAAGAGGTTTTCATGGTGGATGCCCCCGCGGCGGAGGCAATGGCGCCGGAAGCGGGGGAAGCAGGAATTGACGTAGGAGAGATCGTGGTGATCGAGGATAACCTGCTGCCGGGAGCAGGACTTCCGGATCTTGCTTTTGAAGAGGGCGAGGCGGAAGCGCTTCCAGCGCCTGAGGCGGAGGAAGTGGAAGTGCTCGAGGAGAAGGCCGTTGGTGCTTCTGAGACCTGTGTTTCCGGGACGCTTACCTATGAGGACGATGAGGTAGCGGTTACGGTGGTCGCATCCAAGGCAGCGCAGCTTCCGGCCAATACGGAAGTGAAGGTTACCAAGCTGGAAGAGGGAAGCGCGGAGTATGAGGCGGCGAAGGCTGCGGCATGCCAGAGCGTTGAGGCAGACGAGGACGCGAGCTACGCTTTCTACGATATCACGCTTGAGTCTGAAGGCCAGGTGCTCGATGTAGAAGAGGGCACAGTATCCGTTCAGATGGAGTTCAAGACGGTCAAGACCGAGAAGAAGGATGTTGTCAGCATCGAGGAGACCGAGTCCGGCAAAGTTGCCCGCAATGTGACGGACACGACGGCGGATGAGAGAACCGGTTCCGTAGCGATCGACTATTGATTGCTGTCGGACAGAACGATGCACGATGTCAGATATCAGCAAACATAACAGACAGGACAGAAAAGGGATGCGGCAGGCATCCCTTTTTTTCTTGAAAGAACAGGCGTTCTCCTGTTGATTTACCGGGGCAATACTGTTATAGTAACGAAGATGGGATATATCAGATCTGATGACGGATAACGATTAGGAGGACAGTATTTCATGAGATATTTTGACTACGCAAAGGTAAAAGACCCGCGTTTCTTTCGTGAGAACCGGCTGGACGCCCATTCCGGGCACAGCTTTTACGCTTCGGAAAAGGAGGCGCGGGAAGGCAGAAGCAGTTTTATATATTCGCTGAACGGGTTGTGGAAATTTTCGTACGCGGTGAATTATGAGAGCGCGGTCAAAGGTTTTGAGCGTGTTGATTTTGACTGCAGGCCGTGGCCCGACATCCGCGTTCCGGCGCATATCCAGATGGAGGGGTATGACATCCCGCAGTATGTCAACGTGCAGTATCCGTGGGACGGCAGGGAGGAAGTCAGGCCGGGGCAGATTCCGGAGCGCTTCAATCCGACGGCGAGCTATGTGAAATATTTCACGGTTCCGGCTTCCATGAAGGGAAAGCGCGTGTTCATTTCCTTCCAGGGGGCGGAGAGCGCGCTGGCGCTCTGGCTGAACGGGCAGTATGTGGGTTACAGCGAGGACAGCTTTACGCCGTCGGAGTTTGAACTGACGCCGTATCTGACCGACGGGGAGAACAAGCTGGCGGTGCAGGTATTTAAGTGGTGTTCCGGGAGCTGGTGCGAGGACCAGGATTTCTTCCGTTTCTCGGGAATCTACCGGGATGTGTATCTTTACGCGGTTCCGTCCGTGCATGTGAGCGATCTGCGCATCCGTACGCTGCTTGACGATACGTTTGAGAATGCCGAGCTGTCCGTGCACCTGCGGACGATGGGAAGCGGGAGAGCGTCTCTGCGTCTGATGGACGATGAGACGGAGATCTGCGCGTATGAGATGGAGATCGAGGCGGATGAGGCGGATGCCGGAGATGGAGTGCAGGACGGCGAAAGCGGGGAATCGGAGCGGGACGGCGCGTCTGCCCGGAAAGACGGGAACGGGACGGAGCCAGAGGATGAGAGCGCTCCGCAGGACGGAGGCGACGCGGCGTGTACCGAGATCAGCATGAACGTGGCGAACCCCGCGCTGTGGAGCGCGGAGATTCCGAAGCTGTATCAGCTCTGGATCACGCTGTCGGATGAAAAGGGCGCCGTCAGGGAGGTTATCTGCCAGCAGGTCGGTTTCCGGCGCTTTGAGCTGAAGGACGGGCTGATGCGGATCAACGGAAAGCGGATTGTCTTCAAAGGTGTGAACCGCCATGATTTCAGCTCGAGGACCGGCCGCGCTGTTTCGGCGGCTGAGATTGAAAAGGATATCATAACCATGAAGCGCAGCAACATCAACGCGATCCGAACGAGCCATTATCCGAATACGCAGGCGCTTTACGATCTGTGCGACCGCTATGGCCTGTATATGATTGCCGAGACGAATATGGAGTCGCACGGAACGTTCGAGCCGTACGAGCGGGGAGCCTGCGGAACGGATTATGTTGTGCCGTATGACCATGAAGAATGGCTGGGTGCGATGCTGGACCGCGCGAACTCCGCGTTTCAGCGCGACAAGAATCATCCGGCGATCCTGATCTGGTCCTGCGGAAACGAGTCTTACGGGGGCAGCGTCATTTATGAGATGTCGCAGCAGTTCCGCCGCGAGGACCCGACGAGACTGGTGCATTACGAAGGCGTTCTGCATGACCGCCGCTACAATGACACGAGCGATATGGAGAGCCAGATGTATCCTTCCGCCGCGTCGATCCGGGCGTTTCTTGAGAAGGACCGCAGCAAGCCGTTTATCTGCTGTGAGTATTCGCACGCGATGGGAAATTCGTGCGGAGGCATGCACAAATATACGGAACTGACGGATACGGAGCCTTTGTATCAGGGTGGATTTATCTGGGATTTTATCGATCAGACGATCACGAAGAAGGACCGCTATGGGAATGAGTTTGAGGCGTACGGCGGAGATTTTGACGAGCGCCCGGCGGATTATAATTTCAGCGGAAACGGGATTGTGTACGGCGGGGAAGACCGCGCCGCGTCTCCGAAGATGCAGGATGTGAAGTTTAATTATCAGAATATTTCGGTCATCCCGTCCAGGACGGAGATGACGGTTAAAAATAAAAACCTGTTCCTGAATACAAACCAGTTTGAGTGTTTTGTGACGCTGCACAGGGACGGCAGGCAGGTGTGCGGCAGAAGCATGGAGATTTTTCTCGGGCCGCTTGACGAGGGAACGTTTGAGCTTCCGATTGAGGAGCAGACCGAACCGGGCGAGTATACGGTGACGGTGTCTTTCCGCCTGAAGCACGATACCGCGTGGGCCCCTGCAGGCCATGAAGTGGCGTTTGGCCAGTATGTATATGAAGTGGAGCCATCCGGGTGCGGGGAAGGCTGCGGCGCGTCATGCGAAGAGGCGGAAGAAGCTTGCGCAAAAGACTGTCTGGAAGAGAAGCTGGCGGCCGCAATGCGAAAGGCGCTGCGGGAGGATCCGCGCGCGGAACAGGGCTTTGACGGTCCGTGTGAGTGCGGCGGGAAACTTGAGGTTATTCACGGCTATCACAACCTTGGCGTGCGCGGCGCGCATTTTGACGCGCTGTTTTCCTATCAGAGCAGCGGCATGGTGTCCTACCGCTGCGGCGGGAAAGAGATGCTGAAGACGATGCCGAGGCCGGCTTTCTGGCGCGCGCCGGTGGACAATGACGACGGAAACGCCATGATGCGGCGGTACGGCCAGTGGAAGCTGGCGGATCTGTACGCGACGTCGAAGAGCCCGGCGGGGCCGGCTTCTGTTCCGGAAGTAAGGGAGCAGGAGAACTGCGTCAGAATTACGTACACGTATCCTCTGCCGACAAAGCCCGCCTCTTCCTGTCAGATGGAGTACACGGTCTTTGCGGACGGCACGGTCCGGGTAAAGCTGCTCCATGATGTGACGGAGGGGCTCGGAGACATGCCGCTGTTCGGCGTGCAGATGAAGCTGGACGCGGATTATGACCGTCTGGAGTGGTACGGTCTGGGACCGCAGGAGACGTATCAGGACCGCTGCGAGGGTGCGAAGCTCGGCATTTACCATAACCGTGTGAAGGACAATCTCGCGAAGTATCTGACGCCGCAGGAGTGCGGCAGCAAGATGGGAGTCCGCTGGGCGAAAGTGACGGACGCGCGGGGCCGCGGCCTGCTTTTTGCCGGCGACCGGATGGATTTCTCCGCTCTGCCTTACACGGCGCATGAGCTGGAGAACGCCGCGCACTGGTATGAGCTGCCGCAGACGCATTACACCGTCGTGCGCGCCGCGGCGCGGCAGATGGGAGTCGGCGGCGACGATTCCTGGGGAGCGCGTCCGCTTCCGGAGTATCGGATGAACGCGAAGGGGCGGATGGAGTTTACCTTCTGTTTTCGGGGAATTTAGCGCTGCAGGATAAGGATGCCGCAAAGAAAAATATTTCCGGGCGGGATTTTCTGAAAAGTTTTCCTAAAGAAGATTTTGTCCCGCGTGGATGTCCGTTTGAATGGTGTGAAGGTGAAATAACATGAAGGTTGTTTTGGAAAATCTGACAAAAAAATTTCCTGCCCGCGGAAGGAAGGCGCGCGGGGAGGTTACGGCGGCCGATGATCTCAGCTTTGAGATACCGGACGGGAAGCTGGTCGGCCTGCTCGGGCCGTCTGGCTGCGGAAAGAGTACGACGCTCAATTTGCTCTGCGGCCTGCTTAAACCGACTTCGGGCAGGATCTTTTTCGGAGAGGACGACGTCACGAACCTTGCGGCGGAAAAGCGGGGCGTGGGTATGGTGTTTCAGAATTATGCGCTGTATCCGCACCTGACGGTGCTGCAGAATATCCTGTTTCCTCTGCAGAATCTGAAGGGAGCCGATAAGCTCTCCAAAGCGGAGATGCGGTCGCGGGCCGATGAGGCGGCGCGGCTTGTCCAGATCAGCGATCTGATGGACCGGCGGCCGGGAGAACTCTCCGGCGGCCAGCAGCAGCGCGTGGCGATCGCGCGCGCTTTGGTGAAAATGCCGCGCGTTCTTCTGATGGATGAACCGCTTTCCAATCTCGACGCGCGGCTGAGACTGCAGACGCGTGAGGAGATCCGGCGGATTCAGCGGGAGACGAAGATCACAACGGTCTTTGTCACGCATGATCAGGAGGAGGCGATGAGCATCTCCGACGTGATCGTCGTTATGAAGGAGGGTGTCGTCCAGCAGATCGGAGAGCCGCAGAAGGTCTATGACGACCCGGCGAATCTGTTTGTCGCGAAGTTTCTCGGGACTCCGCCGATCAATGTGTTCCGCGGGCGCGTCAGAGGAGAGAAGCTCTGGATCGGAGAGGAATGCGTCCTTGATGTGCCCGGTGTCTCCGATCGGGAAGCGTATGTCGGGATACGGCCGGAAGGGCTTGTGCTCTCGCAGGAAAAGGATTCCTGCGAAACAAAGTCCCGCGGCAAAGCAGAAACCGGACGAAACGAGGCGCAGAGTACAAAGACGCGCGTGCGGAAACAGCTGCTCTCCTGCAGGCTGTCCGGCGTGGAGGTGATGGGCCGCGACATCAGCGTCGTCGCCGTCCACGAGGCGTCGGAGGGTCCGTCGGTCCGGGCGGTTATCAGCGCGGAGCAGGCGGTGGATTCCGGATCCTCTGAAGTTCAGTTCCGTATCCGGCCGGACAAGCTGTTTCTGTTTGACCGGGAGACAGAGAAACGGATTTTTGTGGCTTCGTGAGAGACCGATAATTTCGCCCGGATTCTGTACATCAGGTGCGGGATGCCGGTTCGGGCGGATAAGGAGTTTGTGATGGATAAAAAAGGAATGAAAGGCTGGCTGTATCTTCTGCCGGCGATCCTGTTTCTGGGATTTTTTCTGGTGTATCCTCTGATCGACGTGCTGATCTATTCGTTTGAGGAGGGGTATAATTTCGCGTCCCAGACTTATTACGGCGTCGGACTGTACAATTATTCTTATGTGCTGCATGATCCGTATTTTCTGCAGGCGCTCAGGAACACGTTTATCCTGGTGGTCGTCACGGTGCCGCTCTCCACGGCGCTTGCGCTGCTGATCTCCGCCGGACTGAGCTCGTTCCGGCCGCTCCGCAGTCTCTATCAGACGGTCTATTTCCTGCCGTATGTGACGAATACGCTGGCGGTCGGCCTCGTATTTATGATCCTGTTTCGGAAGACGCCGTATACGGACGGGTTTGTGAACCGGATCCTTGGCTGGATCGGCGCCGGTCCGATCGATTTTATCGACGGGTCTTATCCGGCTAAGATGTTTGTGCTGTGCCTGTACACGATCTGGGTAGTCATGCCGTTCAAGATACTGGTTCTGACGAGCGCGCTGGCCTCCGTGAATCAGGAGTACTACAACGCGGCGAAGGTCGACGGCACGTCCAGGTTCCGGATCTTCGCGAGAATCACGCTTCCGATGATCTCCCCGACGCTGGTCTATCTGATCATTACGGGCTTTATCGGCGCGTTCAAGGCATACAGCGACGCGGTCGCGCTGTTCGGGACAAATCTGAACACGGCGGAGATGAACACGATTGTCGGCTATGTGTACGATATGCTGTACGGCAGCAGCGGCGGGTATCCGTCTTACGCGTCGGCGGCCGCGATCCTGCTGTTCGTTATCGTTCTGACGATCACCTGCGTCAATCTGATGGTCAGCAGGAAGCATCTGCATTACGGCGTATAACGGAAGGAAATAACAGAAAGCTGCCCGGTAAATGAATCCGACATAGAGCGAATTGCCTGACACAGCGCTGTACTAAGGAGAAGATGCGAATATGAATACAGATAAACGAGGATGCAGAGACTTAAGTGAGAATTCTAAATGGAAAGGAACACCATTGAAATGAATAGAGTGCAGAGAATTTTATCACAGTATGTTGACGAAGTTATAAAGATATATGGAAGTCATCTGCGGAAGATTGTTCTGTATGGTTCGTATGCCCGTGGAGATGAAACCAGGGATTCGGATATCGATATTCTGATACTGGTTAATCTGGATGATCAGGAAATCAAAGAATACAGTGATGTATTATCAGATTTTACATTTGATATGAACATGGACAATGATGTAATGATCATGCCGATTGTAAAAAATGAAGCACATTTTAATTACTGGGTGGAGGTGTACCCTTTTTATGGAAATATCAGAAGAGAGGGGATAGCATTATATGGAGCAGCATAAAAATGCCGGAGATGAGTTTGATCTGGCAAAACGAAGAATTGAAGTGGCCAGAGAGGATTTTCAAACAGCACAGGATGAGATAGAGACGGCAGAAATATTATTGAAAGAGGCAGAAACATATATTCAACAGAAAAAAGAGAATCAGGAAAGAAACAGTGGTATTCGATATGGAAAAACAGATTGATTTTGAAAAAATCGGAAGGTCCGACCGCGTGCGCAGAATAATTCTGAAGACTGTCGTCTGCGCCGGCCTGACGTTCTGGGCTCTGGTGGTGCTGTTTCCGTTTTACTGGATGGTGCTGACGTCCGTGAAAAGCTACAGCGCGTACAATTCCGAGTATATTCCGAAACTGTTCACACTGTCTCCGACGCTGCAGAATTACAGAGAGGCGTTTACCGCGGTGCCGCTGGCGGGATATTTTATAAATACGGTGATCTTTGCCGTTGTGACGGTTGCGCTCATGCTGGTTGTGACTGTGCTCGCGGCGTTTGCCTTTGCCCGGCTGAATTTCCCGGGGAAGCACCTTGCGTTTACGCTGTTCCTCTCGCTGATGATGATCCCGAACGAGCTGGTGGTCATTACCAATTATGTGACGATCACGAATCTGGGACTGCGCAACACGTTCACCGGTCTGATTCTTCCGTCGGTCACCTCGGTTTTCTACATTTATCTGCTGAAAGAGAATTTTGAGCAGGTGCCGGATCAGCTTTACTACGCGGCGAAGGTCGACGGCACTTCCGATCTGAAATATCTGCGGAAAGTCCTGGTGCCGGTCTGCAAACCGACGATCGTGACGATCACGATTCTCAAGGCGGTCGAGTGCTGGAATTCCTACGTGTGGCCGCGGCTGGTCACGGATGACGAGGCGTACTTTCTTGTCTCGAACGGGATCCAGGAGATCCGTGAGAACGGGTTCGGGCGCGAGAATATTCCGGCGATGATGGCGGCTGTCGTGGTCATCTCCGTTCCGCTGATCGTTTTGTTCGTGCTGTTCCGAGGGGCGATCATGGCGGGTGTGTCGAGAGGAGGGACGAAGGGATGAGACGGATCGTTCCGTGTGAATTCCGGGAAAGGATTTCCGGAGAAAGTTTTGGGAAGACCGGAAGAAGTTTTGAGAAGACCAGAAGAAGCTTTGGGAAGATCGGAAGAAGTTTTGGGAAGACCGAAAGAAGTTTCGAGAAAACCGGGGAAAGTTTTGAGAAAGCCGGAGGAAGTTTTGGGAAGATTCTGAAAAAAACAGGGACGGCCGGCGGCGCCGGACGGGCCCGGAGAAAAATCCGGTCAGGTTTTTGGGGGAAGAGCATCAAAAGACCGGCGTTTCTTCTTGCGGCGGCTCTGCTGTGCGCATTTTTCCTGACCGGCTGTCACGGAAAAGCGGGGAAAAGCACGTTCAGGCTTCCGAAGGAATTTGATGATTTTGAAAAGATGGAGCTCACGTTCTGGGCGAAGAATGACACAAACAAGACGCAGACCGACATTTACGAGAAGGCGATCGCCGATTTTGAACGGCTGTACCCGAATGTCACGGTGAACCTGCGCCTGTACACGGATTACGGGAAGATTTACAACGACGTCATCACAAATATCTCAACGAACACGACGCCGAATGTCTGCATCACTTATCCGGATCACATCGCGACGTATCTGACCGGGGAGGACAGTGTGGTTCCGCTCGATGAGCTGTTTACGGATAAGCGGTATGGTCTGGGCGGGAGCAGAGTCCGTTTTGCCTCGCCGACGCAGGAGGAGATCATTCCGCAGTTTCTCGAGGAGTGTTCCATTGACGGACACTATTACGCGGTCCCCTATATGCGTTCGACGGAAGCCTGCTATGTCAACAAAACCTACGTGGAGAAGCTGGGATATACGCTGCCGGATGTTCTCACCTGGGATTTTGTCTGGGAGGTTTCGGAGGCGGCGATGGAGAAGAACGACGACGGTACATATAAGATCAACGGGCAGAATGTCATGATCCCGTTCATCTACAAATCGACCGACAACATGATGATCCAGATGATCCGGCAGAAGGGCAGCGGCTACTCCACTGACAGCGGGGAGATTCAGATTTTCAACGACACGACGAAGGAATTTCTGTATACGATCGCGGAACACGCGAAGAGCGGCGCATTCTCGACGTTCAAGATCTCAAGCTATCCCGCGAATTTCCTGAATGCGGGTCAGTGCATTTTCGCGGTCGATTCCACCGCAGGAGCGACCTGGATGGGGACAAACGCTCCGCTGATCGATATCGCCGAGGACAAGCTGGTGGAATTTGAGACGGCGGTGCTGCCGGTTCCTCAGTTTGATCCGGAGCATCCGCAGATGATCTCGCAGGGGCCGTCCGTCTGCATATTTAACAAAGAAGATCCGCAGGTCGTGCTGGCGTCCTGGCTGTTCGCGCAGTACCTGCTGACAGACGACGTGCAGATTGCTTATTCCGGGACGGAGGGCTATGTGCCGGTGACCTCGCGGGCGCAGAACTCCGCCAGGTATCAGGATTATTTGGCGCGCTGCGGCGAGGACAATTCCACGCATTACGACGTCAAGATCAAAGCGGCGAAGCTGCTGCTGGATCACACCGACGACACGTTTGTGACGCCCGTGTTCAACGGTTCGGCCTCCCTGCGCGACGCCGCGGGACAGCTGGTCGAGAGCGTGACGAAGTCTGTCCGCAGGAAACAGAAAATAAACAACAAGTATATAAAAAAGCTTTACCAGGAGACCGCCGCGCTGTACCATCTTGATGAGATCGGAACGCAGGGCGGGGCGTCCGCGGGCGGCAAAGCGGATCTCGGGGAACTTCCCATGACCGCGAAAATCCTGCTGGGGACGCTTGGGGCCGTCTGGGTGCTGCTTCTGATCTGGGCGGCGGTGCGGTTCGCGCACCGGAGAAAATAAAAGGACCGCAGCGCAGTCTTATCAGGGCAGAAAAATCCCCTGCCTTTGCAGGGGGAGAAAAAGAAAAGGCGACCGTTTTTGGCGGCCGCTTCTTCTGTTTGCGCAGGCCGGGCACAGATCAGCTGTCGATGCAGAACCCGGGCTGCGCGGACGAGCAGAAGGAAAACCGCCTCCTGCCCGATTTGTTATGATTTACTGGATTGTGATGCGTCCACTGCCGTTCACCTCGGAATATCCGGTGACATTCGGCAGCCCGTCGCCGTCACTGTCCTCAAAGGACTGGACGTAGTTCGCGAGAACCATGTAGTCCTCCATCACGTAGTCGATGATGTTGACCGCGCCGTCGAACATGGAGAAGCCGTCGCCCAGGTCGCGCAGGGTGTAGTTGTAGCCGGCCAGATTGTAGGAGGCGTTCACATCCAGAGGCTCGTACTCTCCGGTCTCCCGGTTGTAGATCTGAACGTCCTTCACACGGTAGTCGCCGGCGACGCCGGTGAACACGCCCTTGTCGTCCATGGTGGCGGTGGAATCGATGCTGGTATCGATAGTATACTTCGCGCCGGAGACATGCAGGAATCCGCCGATCTCCTCGCCGGTGCCGACGCCGCGCGCGCCGAACTCGAGAGCGTCAAGGAACTGCTGTCCGGTGACCTCGATCAGGCAGGCGACGTTGCCGAAGGTGTGCATATTCTTGCAGGTGAGGTAGGAGATATCTCCGGTGATCGCTTCGTTGCGGATACCGCCGCCGTTCATGATGGCCATATCCACTAGGTGGCCGTCCACGGCGTTCGTCTGGTCAAACAGATAGTACAGCGCGTCGGCCGCGAAGTCGCCGGAGTTCGTCTCCTGGCTGCGGACAAGGCGGTTTCCGTCGCCGTCAAAGTTGTCGAGGACGTCCTCGGTGGTTCCGATCACCTGTCCGAGCTCGTCGTTCACTTCCGTGATCCAGGCGGCCTCTGTTTCCGCGACGCCGTCGGCAAGCGCGTCCTCCACGGTTCCGCCCGCGGCAAGTGTTTCCATATAGACATCATAGAGGCGTGCCTTTACGTTGTCCGCTTCCAGAAGCTCTGTAGTGATCTCGCCTTCCGGGGAGATGGTCATCTGGCCGAGCGCGTCAAAGTAAGAGCCGGTCTGCGTCAGGATAACGATGTTGCCTTCCGCGTCCTCCACAGCCTCCATCGGGATCGTTGTGTGGGAATGGCCGTCGATGAAAGCGTCCAGTCCGGTGGTG
Organism: uncultured Lachnospiraceae bacterium; assembly: GCA_947630005.1. Lineage (GTDB taxonomy): Bacteria > Bacillota > Clostridia > Lachnospirales > Lachnospiraceae > Choladousia. Next base: position 2,218 of record CANRGB010000042.1, on the reverse strand, counting down.
TTGGCGATCACTTCTTCAGAAGTCCACGGCATGGAAGCCGGGTCTACGCCGAGATGCCCGAGCGCGATGAGGACGTCCGCTTCCTGGGAAGCCGCGTCGATCGTCTCCTGCACCGTCTCGTACAGGTCGCTTCCGTCCTGCCCGCCGGCGATTCCGTAAATATAATTTCCGTTCTCGTCCTGGAAATAAGCGGGGGTCGACTTGGTGAAGGACTCCGGCGTGGTGATGCCGATAAAGGCGATCTTCTGTCCGCCGACCTCGAACACCTTGTAGCTGTCAAGCACGTTATCTCCTTTGACTCCGTCCTCCTCGTGGTAGAAGTTGCAGGACAGATAAGGAAATTCGGCGTTCTCGATGGTGCGCAGCGCGCCTTCCATTCCGTAGTCGAACTCATGATTGCCCAGCGTAGCGGCGTCGTATCCGCAGGCGTTCATCAGTTTGGTGATGCTTTCGCCCTTGTCCATGGAGCCGTACGCGGTGCCCTGGATATGGTCGCCCGCGTCCACCAGAAGCACGTTGTCAAACGTGTCGCGGTAGCGCGCGGCCAGCGAGTAGCCCAGATCCTTGTCGATGTAGGTGTGGACGTCGTTGGTGTAGAGTACGGTGACCGTCTCCGCGGCCGTTTCCGTCGCCGCTTCCTCCGCCGACGCTGCAGGGAGCCAGAGCGCAAAGAGCATGGCGGACAGCACTGTTACAGTAAGAAATTTCTTCATACAGTATCCTCCTTCTTGTTTTGTGTCTATTTTAATATCTGTGGACTCTGATGTCAAAGGAAATCTGCGCCCGATAATAATTTGTTCACGCCGGAGGCTGCTGTCACTCTGTGCCGTTACTGTTCACTCCCTTGCAGGTCGTGAACGTAACAGCGCTCCGCGATGCACAGAAATGCTGCTTTTGCAGCATTTCGCGCCGCAATTCTCGGGATTTCTGTGCATTTGGCACAGAAATCACCTCGCGGGACAGCGCATGTGTGAACTGTAATTCCGTGCCCCGAAGCGTACAGTCCGGGGAACAATAGCAGGTTGATTTTCCCGGAGAAAAGAGTATACTGTGAGTTGGCGGAGATACCGCAAAGATATTCAGCAAGGAGGAACATTATGAAAAAGTCATTATTGCTGCTGCTGACCCTTTCCCTTACCGTGATCCCGGCCGGTGTGGTTATGGCCGAGGAGGAGACGGAAGCCATGTCTGAGGCGGGAAGCGTCATGACGCATGAGGAGTATGTCGCCGCGGAGCTTGAAACCCCGGTTGTGGTCGAGACGTATGTGCAGGCGAAGCAGTCCTGGTGGGAGGACAAGGCCACCGTCTATACACAGGCGGAGGACGGCGCTTACTTCGTGTACGATATGGCCTGCTCGGAGGAAGACTATGAGAAGCTTGAGGTCGGTACGAAGATCAGAGTCACGGGTTACAAGTCCGAGTGGTCAGGCGAGGTCGAGATCGTCGACGCGTCTTTTGAGATCCTGGACGGCGAGTATGTCGCTCCGGTCACCGATGTGACGGAACTTCTGGGAACGGACGAGCTGATCGATCATCAGAATGAGAAGGTATCCTTCAAAGGAATGACCGTGGAGGCGGCAGGCCAGGACGCGGACGGAAACGACGTGCCGTTCCTGTATAACTGGGACGGTTCCGGCCAGGACGGGGACGACCTGTATTTTAACGTATCCTTGAACGGCGAGACCTATACGTTCACCGTTGAATCCTATCTGTGCGACAATACCACGGATGTGTACGCGGCGGTCAAGAATCTGCAGATCGGGGATGTGATCGATATGGAAGGCTTCCTGTACTGGTATGAGGGTGTGAATCCGCACATCACGTCAGTGACGGCGGCCGGCGCGGAAGCGGAGACAGAAGCGGTCACGGAATAAACGGAAGCTCAGAATGAATAAAAGCTCAGAGCAAACAAAGGCTCAGGATAAATGAAAGAGCAGAATGAACAGAAGCTCAGAATGAATAAAAGCTCAGAGCAAACAAAGGCTCAGGATAAATGAAAGAGCAGAATGAACAGAAGCTCAGAATGAATAAAAGCTCAGAGCAAACAGAGGCTCAGAGCAAATAAAAATCAGAAAAAGGGGGCTGCCAGGAAACAGACAGTCCCGAACAGGGCAGGGAAGATCCATCCGGGTCTTGCCTGCCGGGTTTGTCAAGTAAAATGTGTAAATTTTTTTAAATTATATAGGGTTTTATAAAAACGGATAACCAGCAGCAGTTA
>CANRGB010000041.1 GCA_947630005.1 uncultured Lachnospiraceae bacterium | reverse complement strand
GCGCCGCAATTCTCGGGATTTCTGTGCATTTGGCACAGAAATCACCTCGCGGGACAGCGCATGCGTGAACTGTAACGAAATTCTGCTCCCTGGTTTTCGGCTGACCATGCGGCGTCTTATTTATTGACGGTATCTTCCGCACATGCTAAAATATTCCTGTTCCCGCACAGGCAGGGGAAGCGGAAAGTATTTCTGCTCCCGCACAGACGGCGGAACCGGAGGAAAATCAGATTTGCATTGGGGGAAAACAGCATGGGAAATTCAAAGAAAACCGGCCTGATCCACATTTACTGCGGGGACGGCAAAGGAAAAACCACGACGGGTATGGGATTATGCGCGCGTGCCGCGGGGTATGGCCTGCGCGTGCTGATCTATCAGTTTATGAAAGATAATTCTACGAGCGAACGCGCGGTTCTGCGGCTTTCCGAAAATATTACGATCGTCGACGGTCTCCCGCAGGAGAAGTTCAGTTTTCAGATGTCTCCGCAGGAAAAAGCGCAGCGCAAAGCCTATTATGAAGAGCAGTTCCGTGCGGTGACGGAAAAAGCGCGCGCGGAAGCGTACGACGTCCTGTTTCTGGACGAGGCGATCTATACGATACGGGCCGGTCTGCTCGACGAAGCTCTGCTTCTCGCGTTTCTGCGTGAAAAACCGGAGCGCCTTGAGGTGATCCTCACAGGGCAGGGACCAAGCCAGGAACTGATCGAACTCGCCGATTATGTATCCGAGATCCGCAAAGTAAAACATCCCTTTGATCAGGGCGTCGCGGCCCGCAAAGGAATCGAACGATAACAGACAGCAGAAAACTGACGCGGCATGCAAACCTGCGCAAAGGCTGATATGGGCCCTGACGGAAAATATCCGGCAGGGCCCAGCCTTTACTATAAAAGCCCAGTCTCCATGCATAACCGAGGGCAAGTTTACTTGCCAATCGGTTTATGCATAGGAGACGCTAACCCGTATGAGCAAAACAGTGATGCGAACGAATGTGAGCAGCACGATTTGCGAATAGGGGCAGGGGCGCGGGAGTGCCAAAGGCACGAAGCGACCCGTGGGCTTTTACTCATGGTGCTGAAGTTTAGGAAGCAAGCGAGAACAGCTCCAGATCTCTGTCCTCTTTTCCAAAGATATAATTGTATTCCAGTATGTTATACTCATTGATCCGGTCAAAGTACGGAGACGTCTCATCATGAAGTTCGTAAAACTCCCCGTCTGCGGTCCAGTATCCGCCGGCCGCAAGCGCCGGGATCTCCTGGTTCAGATCAAGAAGATACTTCTGGTAGCCGGTCAGAGGCAGTCCGAGACGGTCCGCGATCGTACTGTAAAGGTAATTCAGGCTCGTCTTCTCGATAACTTCCTCCTCGATGTCATAATTCGCCCAGCACACAAACGGCACTTTGTATTTTTCCATCCGCTCTTCCGGCGTCAGATTATCTTCCGATTTCCCGAGCAGATAATTATATGTATTGTCGCCGAGGTTCGCCTGATGATCGCCGAACATCAGGATCACAACCGGCTCATCGACATCTGAGAAATATTCCACCAGCTTCTGGTACACGCTGTCCGACTCCCGGATCAGATTGACGTAGATCGACGACTTTATCCTGTCGATCGTCGAATTTCTCACCTTGACCCGCTGAAGAATCCCTCTTGTGTTGGTTGATACGTAGCCGCCATGATTCTGCATTGTGACATTATAAATAAGGAAAGGATCCGTCGTCTCCTCATCATGGTCAAGATATTCCCGTATGATTCTCTCAGAGAGTTCCCAGTCGGAAATATAGCTGCGGATGTACCTGGGATTTTCAAAATCATCCCGCGTCAGATAACGGTCAAATCCAAGCTGCGGATACACGAGATGTCTCCGGTAATTCGTGCCGCGGTACGGGTGGATCGCCAGCGTATCATAGCCGACGGCCTCAAGCTCGGATACCAGGGAGGGCATCTCCCCGCGCACAAACAGATTGAAGCCCACCGACGACGGCGGAAGAAAGCCCATCGTGTTACCGGTCAGAAATTCATACTCGGAATTCGGCGTATTGCCTCCGAAGACCGATACGTACGCGGTTCCCTTGATCGTATTCTCCTCAAGACCGTGGATAAACGGCATGCAGTCCTGCGAGAGCGTCAGGCCCTTTCCGATACTCGTATAATCGGCGAAGGATTCATTCATGATGACGATCAGGTTCGGCGTATTATATCCGGATTCCTCGAGCTGCACTTTGCCGGCATTGTCCTGGCTGCTGTCCGTCTCCGCGGCTGTGACTCTCCCTGTCCTTCCCTCCGCGATGGAAACTCTGGCGCTGCTCCATTCGGATGTGCCGCTCTGCGTCTTCCCGGCGTCCTGTCCGGATCCGGCCGCGCTGTTTTCCCCGGCGGAAGCCGTTGTCCCGGACACGCTGCCTGTCCCGGCGGAAGCCGTTGTCCCGGACGTGCTGCCCGTCCCGGCAGAAGCCGTTGTCCCGGACGCGCTGCCTGTCCCCGCGGAAGCCGTCGTCCCGGACGTGCTGCCTGCCCCGGCAGAAGCTGCCGTCCCAGATGCGCTGCTTTCTCCCGCGGAAGCCGTCGTCCCGGACGCGTTGTTTTCTCCAACGGAAACCGTCGTCCCCGCCGTACTGTTCTCTGCCGTCATCTTATCGGCGCCGTCTCCGGTTTCCTCTTCCTCCTGCTCCACATAAGGTGAGGCGATCTCCTCCACCTTTGCCAGAGAATAGCCTTCCGGTTTATCCGCCGCCAGGTAGAAACAGGTGCACAGCGTCGTAAAGAGCATATCGAACTGTTTGTACCGGAGCTGGTGGGTAAAGCCCTGCGAGCGGATATCATGATCTTCCAGGAACGAAGTCCTGCAGCAGATGTGGTAATATCCTCCGGTCATAACCAGCCACACGCACAGAACCGCGAGCCTCCGGGCCGGTCTCAGCGCCCGAAACTCTCTGATCTTGAAACTGACCACGCAGGCCGCGAACACCAGGAAAACTTCCGAGAACACGTACCAGTCAATATCGTACTCGAAGCCTCCCGCGACGGTGGCCGCCTCCCCGATGGAAAACAGGTCGGCAGCGGACAGGGCCTGCCCGCGGAAATCAACGACAAACCAGTTCGTGACCGCAAGGATCATGACCGCGACCGACACAATCACGACCGGCCAGCGCACGCTTCCCAGTATGAGAAGCAGCAGAAACAGTACAAGATACAGAAAAATAAAGGTAAAATATACCGCAATTTTTTCCAGATTCCCGAACACGATATTGAACCGCTCCGAGTCCATATGGAATAATGTAAAATATATAACAAACGGAGACACGAGGAACCATGCCCATCCGAGTCCCCGGTTTATCTTATCGGAGAGTTTGTTCGGCGTCATGACCAGCGTAAAAAGAACCGCGACCATAAACAGCATGAAATAGGTCCTGCTGTTCGTAAACAGCGTCTTATGTTCCTCCGGTATCTTATAATAGGATTCCATTCTCAGGTACCAGGCCAGAAATCCTATTGAAACGATCACGGTCAGGTACCGCCCACACGCCAGCAGAATCTCTTTCCTGCGCTCTGCCGCGCTCTTTTCCTCATACCCGGCCGGGTTTCCTCCCTCTCCGGCCTCTGTATTTTCGCCCGCAAGCTCCGCCGTACTTTCGTCCGGCGTCCCGCTTTCTGCCAGGTTCTCTGTAACTCCCTCTTCTGTCCCTTTCCTCTTCAAGAACTTATCTAACCACGGCATATGTTTCTTCCTACCTCATTCCTAAATGCGTCAAGATTCATCCAGACCTCATCAAGCAGGCGCTTCCTCGTCTCCACGGCCGCCCATGCCATATGAGGGGTAATCAGCAACCGTCCGCAGTCACACAGCGCGCGCAGGGGGGAATCCTCCGACATCGGCTCCCTCTCCAGCACATCCAGTCCGGCCGCGGCGATTTTTTCTTCTTCCAGTGCCCTTCTCAGACCGGTCTCATCCACAATGGGCCCTCTCGCCGCATTGAGAAAAACCGCTGTTCTTTTCATTTTGCAGAATGCGTCATAATCCATCATATGACGCGTCCTCTCTGTCAGAGGCGTATGTACCGATACGATATCCGACTCTCCAAGGAGCGTGTCCGTATCCGTCCGGCGGTACCCGTCGTTCGTATTCCGCCCCGACGGGGAACTGTAGATCACCTGGCATCCGAACGCTTCCGCGATCCGGGCGACTCTCTTTCCGATCGCCCCGAGTCCGATGATCCCCCAGGTCTTTCCGGTCAGCTCATGAAACGACATCCCCATATGGCAGAAGGAATCGCTCTTCGTATAAGCGCCAGACCGCACATAGTCGTCATAATAGCGCAGATGTTCCAGCAGATACAGCGCCATCGCAAACGTATGCTGCGCGACCATGTCGGTCGAATATCCGGCAACATTTGTGACGCGGATCCCGCGCGCGTTTGTGTACGCGAAATCGATGCTGTTCGTTCCGGTCGCCGTCACCCCGATATAGCGCAGGTTCACGGCGTCCTTCAGCGTGGACTCCCGCATCGGCAGGTTATTGATCAGAATCGCGTCTGCCCCGGCTATGCGCTCCGGTATCAGCTCTGTCGGCGTATGACCGTATATGGTCACTTCCCCCAGCTCCGAAAACCGGTCAAACACCAGATCCGGGCCGAGATTATCTGCCTCCAGAAATACAATCTTCACCTGCATTCCCCCTTCCTGATCTTTTGGCAAAACCGGTTCCGTGCGCGGTCCGCTTCCCCGCGTGCCGCGGCAAAACGTTTGCGCCGGCGCCGCGGCATTCCCATGAATAAAAAGTGAGAGCCGCTCCGTGCCTTCGGCACCTGCGCGCCGCGGACATCAAAACCGCCCCGAGCAAAGGCCATGGAACCGGAATTTCTTCCTGTCCCATGACCGCTGTAATCCTCTGGTCCGCCCTGATTTCCGCCGCGATACCGGTTTCCCGGCGTTCCCGGGATGCCGCAAACCGCTCCGTGTTTACGCTTCCGTACTTCCGAAAACATCCGGGGACCGCCTTTGCACCATTTTATCAAATACGTATTAGTTTGGCAAGCCTTACTGCGCCAATTATGACAGAAACTCCTTCAGCACTTCCCTCACAATACGCTCCTGTTCCTTCTCATCCATCTGCCGCAGGATCTCCGCGCCGCGCTCCTTGTCCGTTTCATGTTCCCGCTCCGCGGCTGCCTCCTGCATACCCGCCTTGACTTTTGCCAGGCTCTCCTTCAGCTCACGTTTCTCTTTCTGGGCGCGGGTCTGTTCGGCAAGTTCCGCCCTTGCCTTCCGTTTGCTTTTCCTCCCTCTGTCGACCGGCACGATGGCCGACGAGGCGGCAGACCCGCGCCCCGGCTTAACTCCTTCTCTGCCTCCGCTCCCTGTGTCAAACACGCCGCCCTCCGCGGAATAGTCCCGGACTGCCCCGCTGTTCTCGAGATAATCCGTCAGCCTTATCTCCAGGCAGTCCTCCGCGTACGCCGTATCCGCGATTCCATATGCCGCCGCCGTAAGCACGACCGCGAGGATCCCCATCCAGAGATACACGCTGCCCGTCAGAATGCTTCCGCCTTCCCTGACGATCACCGCGGTCCCCGCGAAGGAGCACAGCAGGCTCACCGCCAGACACTGCGTTCCGAGACGCTTCCACTGATGCAGGGACAGTTTCCAGAACCGGTATTCCAGCACGCTCCTCTGGATCAGCGCCTGCACATTGCCGACTTTGCCGTTCAGATGCGTACAATACTGAAATCTCTGCCTGAGCTGCTGCAGAAAAGAACTTACCGGCTCCCCTGTATTTCTCGTATCTTTCATCAGTCTCGCGTAAAGCTGTTTTAAAATAATCTGGCTGATCACTCCGACCGCGCATGCAGCCGCCAGAACGTAAAGCAATAAATTCCGGTTCATGATGAAACGCAACATATGGATTCCCCCTTAATCATTTAATCTGAGTGCGGCACTCCCGAAACGGAACGGATTCTCACCCGCAGCGGCGCCACTCTGATGCCCTCGCTCAAGTACCGCCATTATAGCCGCATTTTTTTTGTTTGCAAAGTAAAATCGTTCGACAATTTCTTGACATTTGCGCGGCGCTTTGCTATATCAGATAGGAGGCGACCGCGAAAAAAACGCGGTTCAGGTCAGGACATGCGGGCGGATTCTGAACTAATCCGAATATCGGCCGCTTCACGCGGCTGCGTCCAAAGGAGGAACGAATATGAAGCTGTTTGTAAACGAAATCGAAGGGGAACTGGTGCTTAACAAGCTCGGATACGGGCTCTGCGTCCTGCTTCTGGTGCTGGTGCTCGCAGGCGCGGCGGCGCTCGTGAAAAAGACCGGAAAAAACAAAAAGTTCTCCGTGAAGGAGCTGACGTTCTGCGCGGCGGCGGTCGCGCTCGCGATGGTCACGTCGATGATCAAGCTCTACTCATTCCCGTTCGGAGGCTCCGTCACGTTATTCAGTATGCTGTTTATCTGCCTGATCGGCTACATGTACGGTCCGGCCACCGGCATCCTGACCGGCATGGCGTACGGTATCCTTCAGTTTATTATTGAACCTTATATTTATTTCCCGCTTCAGGTTCTTGTAGATTATCCGCTCGCGTTCGGAGCGCTCGGACTGTCCGGATTCTTCTGCAAATCCAAAAACGGGCTGATCAAGGGCTATATCCTCGGAATCCTCGGCCGGTATTTCTTCGCGTTCCTGTCCGGCTGGATTTTCTTCGGGGAATACGCGTGGGAAGGCTGGGGCGCCGTTCCCTACTCCCTAGCCTACAACGGTGCTTATATCTTTTCTGAAGGTATTCTTACTATTATAATACTGTCCATTCCGGCCGTGAACAAAGCGCTTGCTCAGGTCAAAAAAATGGGGAGCCGGTCATAATCACAGGCCCCCCCGTCTCCCATTATGTTCCTGTTCACTCCCCTGCGGGTCGTGAACGTAACAGCGCTTCGCGATGCACAGAAATGCTGCTTTCACAGCATTTCGCGCCGCAATTCTCGGGATTTCTGTGCAGAATACACAGAAATCACCTCGCGGGACAGTGAATGTGTGAACTGTAACCCCATTATTCTTCTATCCGCCCGACCAGTCCTTCCACCAGCTTTACGCAGTGCCGCGCCGCTTCCCGCTCAAATGTGGGATAGTCCATCGAGGCGCTGTCGTCGGCCTTGTCCGAGATCGCGCGCAGGATCACAAACGGTATCCGGTTCAGCCAGGCGGTCTGCGCGATCGCCGCGCCCTCCATCTCCGTACAGTATCCGCCGAACGTGGAGACGATCCGCTCCTTTACCGCCTTCTCAGCCACAAACTGGTCTCCGCTGACGATCCTTCCCCGAAAGACGCTGATTTCCGGATTCACTTCGCGGCATACCGCCTCCGCAAGATCCGCAAGCGCCTTGTCCGCCTCAAATGAAAATACGTCCATCTGCGGGATCTGTCCCGGCGGATAGCCGAAATTCACGGCATCCATATCATGATGCAGCACATCCTCCGAGATCACGATATCTCCGATATCGATCCTCGCGTCAAGAGAACCCGCAATCCCCGTGTTGATCACGTAATCCGCCTGAAAGTCATCCGCAAGAATCTGCGTGCAGACGGCGGCGTTTACCTTGCCGATGCCGCTGCGCACGACGACCACAGGTTTCCGGCACAGAAATCCCTCGCAGAATTCCATACCCGCTTTCGTGACGGTGCGCGTGATCTCCATATTTTTCTTCAGATCCGCCACCTCAATCTCCATCGCGCCGATAATTCCAACTCTTTTCATTTGCTGTCCCTTCCGCTTGCTTTCTTGAGCGCCTGCGCCAGCTGATCCGGACAGGATGTCGGCCGGATCCCGCAGCGGATTCCGTCAAGACGCGAGATCGCGTCATCCACCTTCATTCCCTGCACGAGCCGCGCCACTCCCTGCGTATTGCCGGAGCAGCCCCCGACGATCTCCACATGTTTGATCGTATCTCCGTCCAGTTCCACGATGATCCTGTCCGAGCAGACGCCCTTTGTCTTAAATACCATAAAAATATCCTCCCTTGTTAAATAATAGAATGCCACAGGCAGACGCCGTCCGCCCCGGCTTTCTTTCTTAACCATGTCCTGCCGCCAAAACCAGGCGCTTTTCCTATCACCAGTATATCGTGATCAGGCAGAAGGTCTCGTCCGTATTGTACCGGTAATTCCACTGGCTGACCCCGTTGATCTCCATCAGGTACTGTCCCGCGTCATTTAAAAGTCCTCCCTGGAACAGTTCGTATTTCGCCTGCTCATACGCGTCGCCGGAGCCGAACTTCATGACGATGTTTTCCTCGCCGGCCCACACCGACTCCATCACTCTGTTGTAGACCGTATCATAATCAAACGTCTCATAGTACATGTTGTTCCTGATATAGTAATTATAGTCATCCGATGTGCACGGCGGAAGCAGAATTGAGCCGTCGGGCGTATGCGTTTTAAACAGATCTTTCTCCGTGCAGCACAGGTAATTATAATTCATCGCGTGGCTCGCGGCCCCGTCCATCTGGTTCGCGAACACGGGATCTCCCCAGGTCACATCCACATAATAGTACTGGCCGTCGATCCTCACCATGCTCCAGCCATGATCTCCGCCGCCTTTGATCGTCCCTGTAATATAGGTACAGAACAGTCCCATCCGGTTCAGAACGTACTGGAAGGCCTTCGCATACCCCGCGCATACGGAGCGCCGGTTCAGCAGGACGCTCTGGATGTTCTGATTATCCGCGCCGGAAGCGTCGTACTCCGTGCTGTCGATAATGTACTCGTAGACAAATTTTATCTTATCATAATCCGACGCCCCCTCCGGAATCTGACCGATGCAGGCGTCCGCGGCGCTCTCAATGCTCTGCCGCATCGAAGCGCGGGACTCTGCGGGAACCGTCGTGTCAAATTTATAGCTGACCACTTTCTTCGTGAGGCCCGACTCCTGGATCTGCGCGCTCGTATCGATCCAGAAAATCTCGGGATGATCCGCCAGGACCGCGTAGTAAGTCTTCCAGAAATCATCGACCGTAATCTCGGAATACAGAGGCCCTGTATCTTCATCCTTCATAATATGGACATAAATTTCCCGGTAAGCCTCATGGAACTCCTCCGGGAGATTCTCATAATAGTACTCTTCCACGCCGGAATCGATCCCTTCCCTGACGGCCGTCTCCTCCCAGGTCCCGATGCCGCCGCTCCACACATATCTTATCCGCCTGACGATCTCTCCCGCAGGCATGATTGTCAGACAGACCGCCGCCGCAAGCAGTACGATCAGCAGATCCAGAAAAAAGTGCAGTATTCTGTGTCGCTTCATGCTATCCGATTCCTTTCTTTCCGGGGATTTTCTCTTCCTATGCTATCTTAATCCAAGAACCATAAAATTACAATACAAAAATATCCCCTGTTTTTTTAAAGATTTCCTGCTTTTTTCGTTTGCATGAGGTTTACATTTTCTCCGAAATTCGCTATACTGAAAAGGTATTGTCTAAAACAGGGGGGAAATTTATGTTTCGTTTATGGGGAAAACTATGGAGGGACAGCCGTATGATCCGGGACACGGTGATAGAGGATCCCGGCGACGATACAAGGACACATAAGATTTTCCGGGCTCTCGATCAGATCTGCTGCGAATTTGACCTGAGCAAACCGCTCTGGCTCGACGCGACCGTCTCCGAATTCAAACGCCACAGCAAAGCCAGATTTTATCAGGATAATTTTATTGATGAGATTGATTTTGATTATCTGGAGATCCAGGTGATCGAAGAATCATAAACCGTAACTATACCATAGAAAGGATTTTGACTATGACTCCATACGATATTACCGTATTTTACGCTTTTCACGGAGATCCGGACACGCCGGAGGAACTGCGCAGACCATTCCCCGAACAGACCCTTGACGCGGAACGGATTCAGTTCATTCCTGTGGACGAGGAAGATTTCTACAATCCGCGCAGACAGACGCTGAAGAGAATCACCGAAGCCGCCGGACGCTACACCATTATCCTTGATCAAAAGGATTCCCTCACCCCCAAGAGCAAGTTCCTGGAAAGTATCCTGTCGATCGCCGATTCTGTTCCTGAGGAAGTCTCCTTTTTTATGCCGTCTCTGGTCTATCAGCGCGTGACAAGGCCTACCGAATATTTTTCCCTGAAAGGCACCCGGGTTCGTCCGATTGACGACGCTCCCAGCCGCCGCGGAAATTCTGTTATAGACACCAGTGTCTGCCCCTACATTCTCCCGATGGACCTTCACGGGATCCTGTTCCGAACCGACGAACTAAAAGAAGCGCTCGCATCCGCCTCCGAGGTGGAGCCTGAGAAATCGGCTCTTATTTTCCTGCTGCGCAAAAATCCCTGTTTCCTGTATATGGGTTCCTCCAGCATCAAGTACGCGCAGTCGCGCGAATGCGACTACCAGTACGACATGCGCTGCAGGCTGCATGAATGGTATTACGATCCGTTTGAGAAATTCCTGCTTCCCCTCCTTGAGGAAGAAGCCAGACAGGGCGAAGTCAGCCGTGTTCTTCAGACGATGGCGCTCCACATGATCCACACGCGCATCTACGCGAACTCAAATAACCGCAACAAACATGTGATCCACCCGGATGAGATCCCCGCGTATACGGAACTCTTCTCCAGAGTGCTCCAGTTTGTCGAGGTCAAAAACATCCTCTCCCTGGAGACAAACGCGACGACCTCCGGCACCAAGAACAAGCTTCTGGACCTTCGTCTGAAGCGGCGCGATTTTACCGCCCACCCCGATCTGGTCCGCACCGAAAACGGACTCGAACTCCAGTTTGAGGGATACCGTTTCGGCAGCCTTGATTCCATCGCCGCGCGCATCAACCTGATCGACTATATCGACGGCTATCTCGAATTCGACGGCGGCATCAACGACTATTTTTCAACCGACCAGGCTTCCGTCTACGTGAAGTTCGAGGGAAAGCGGTATCCGCTCGTCTACAATGAGCGCTATTCTCTGTCCAAATGCTTCGGCGTATCCTACAACCGCATGAAGACGTTCCATGTCTCCGTGCCGATCTCGCCGTCCAACGAGGAACGGGTGCTCTCTTTCGTCATCAACTTCGAGGGCGAGGAATTTTTGATGGATTACAAATTCCCGTCGTTCTGGAGCCGTTTCTCAAAGGACTTTTCTTTCACGTCCTGGCGGTTCGGCAGATATCTTTCCTACTGGAAGAAAGACGGCATCCACATTATCGTACCGAAGAAATGGCAGATCTTCTACAAGGAATTCCGCCTCTGGCTCCAGATGTACCGCTCGCGGGGCGGCAGATACCACAAGGATATTTCTCTGAAAATCCTGAATTTCCTTCTGAGCCCCTACTTCTCCAGGCAGAAGATCTGGCTGTTCCTGGACAAGATCTACAAGGGCGGGGACTCCTCGGAATACATCTACCGCTATGCCGCAAAGCAGAAGGACGGCATCAAAAAATATTATCTGCTGGACAAGAAATCGGCCGACTACGAGCGCATGGTAAAGGACGGATTCAAACCGCTCAAGAGAAATTCGCTGATGCACCGCCTGGTCTTTCTGAACGCCGACCTGATCATCGCCTCGAACTCGACGATCCCCGCGTTCAACGGCTTCGGATTCCTGCACGCGCTTCCTTTCCGCGGCGTCATCCACTCCGATGTCGCCTGCGTACAGCACGGCATGTCCGTGCAGAAGATCGCCATGGCGCAGCAGCGTCTCCGCGACAACACCAAGCTGTATTTCTGCGCTTCCAAGTACGAGATCGAGAATCTCTCGAAGCCGATCTACGATTACCGGGATTACGACATCCTGAAGCTGACCGGCGTGCCGCGGTATGACGGGCTGAAAAGCCGCGCGCAGAAGATCCTTCTCATCTCGCCGACCTGGCGCATGAATTCCGCGCTCCCGGTGACAAAAAGCGAGGGGGTTTCCCGCGCCTACAATCCTCATTTCAAGGAAACGGACTACTACCGCGTGTACAACGGCCTCATCAACGACCCGAGGCTGCTGGACGCCGCCCGGGAACACGGCTATCGGATCCAGTATGTCCTGCATCCGATCGTCAGTCCGCAGTACGAGGATTTCACGCAGAACGATTTCGTAGAGATCATCCCTTCAATCGGAGATATGAGCTACGAAAAGCTGTTCTGTGAGGCCGCGCTGATGGTCACGGATTTCTCCGGCGTGCAGTTCGACTTTGCCTACATGCGCAAACCGGTCGTTTATCTGCACCATGACGACATTCCGCAGCACTATGAGGAAGGCACCTTCCACTACACAACGATGGGCTTCGGCGAGATCTGCCATACGAACGACGAGCTTATCGATGTGCTGACCCGCTACATGGAGAACGACTGCGAGATGCCCGAGATGTACCGGAAGAGAGCCGACGACTTCTTTGAATTTTCGGACAACAACAACTGCGAGAGAATTTATCCGATCATGCTTGACTTCGAGCGGAAGAAACGGCGCTCTCTGCACAAATAAAATCGGACAGGAGGTTTTTTTCCTCCTGCCCGCCCGCGCGGGCCCGCCTGCTTTGTCAGCAGCTGATTTCCTTAAGGGCATGCGCATAAAAATCATAAAGGGCTGGCGCAGAATTCTGCGTCAGCCCCCGTCAGTTATCTGGTCAATAAACACACCGTCTCGATCTCTTCAGTAAACGGGAACATGTCATACGGCCACGCCCCCTGCGCCCGATAGCCATGCGCGGTCAGAAATTTCAGATCCCGCGCCAGAGACTCCGGATTACAGGAGATGTAGACGATCCGCTTCGGAGCGAGCGCGGTCACCGAAGACAGGAATTCTTCGCTGCTCCCCTGCCGCGGCGGATCCAGAAACACGACATCCGCCTTCTCGCCGTCCTCGGCCATCCCCGCCAGGAAATTCCCCGCGTCGTTCTGATAAAAAGAAATATTTTTGATCTGATTCCGCGCGGCGTTTCTGACGGCGTCGCGCACCGCGTCTTTATTCAGTTCCACGCTGATGACTTCCCCGGCCTGCGGCGAAGCGACGATCCCGATCGTCCCGATCCCGCAGTAAGCGTCGATCACCCGCTCTTTTCCGGTCAGCCCGGCAAGTTCGACCGCCTTGCGGTACAGCAGCTCGGTCTGAACCGAGTTAACCTGATAAAACGATTTGGAGGATATGCGGAACGTATAGCCGCAAAGTTCATCCTCAATGTACCCTTTTCCGTAAATCACGCTCTCCTTGTCCCCAAGCACCATGCTGGTCTGCCGGTTGTTCACGTTGATGAGGATCGTCGTGATCTCCGGATGCAGTTCCAGCAGGGCCTTAACGAAATGATTCTTTGATGGCAGGATCGGCGAGCCCAGCACGAGCACAACCATGATCTGCCCGGTCTTATGTCCGGTTCGCACGAGCACATGGCGCAGCAGACCGTATCCGGTATCCTCGTCGTAAGTTTTGATCTTAAACGATTTCAGCATGCCGCGGATATCGCGGATGATCGCGTCCGCCTTTTCATTCTCAAGCAGGCAGTCGTCAACCGGCACCACTTTATGCGTGCCCTCCTGATAGATTCCCGATATGATCTTCCCGTCCCGCGTCCTGTCAAACACGGCGTGCACCTTATTCCTGTAATAAAGCGGCTGCTCCATCCCCACGACAGGGCTGACCCTGCAGTACGGCTTCAGCAGCTTCGCGACCCGCTCCCGCTTCAGCTTCAGCTGTTCCTCATAAGACACCCGAAGATACCTGCAGCCTCCGCATTTTTTATCGGCGGGACAAAACAGGCCTTCGCGCTTTCTGCGCGGAGTCCGCTCTTTCTCCGCCGCCCTGACTTTTTGGGGTTCGGCAGTCCGCTCTTTCTCCGCCGCCCTGACTTTTTGGGCTTTGGCAGTCCGCTCGCTCTCCGCTGTCCTGACTTTTTGGACTTTAGCAGTCCGCTCTTTCTCCGCCGTCCTGACTTTTTGGGTTTTGGCAGTCCGCTCTTTCTCCGCTGTCCTGACTTTTTGGGCTTTGGCAGTCTGCTCTCTCTCCGCCGTCCTGACTTTTTGGGTTTCGGCAGCCGTCCGGCCTGCCCGTGAATCTCTTCCTGTGCTTTTCTTATTTTCGTTTCCCTTCATTTGCTGACCCCGCTTCCGTCAAATGCGGGAATGAAGCTCTCCCGCGCAGTTTCTCCTTCCTGAAAAAATCCCTGCTCCACACCGATCTCAAGCGCGTAATCAAGCACTCTCTCATACTCCCGCTTCGTCACCCGGCGTCCAAGCAGCCTGTCCTCTTTTACCGCTTCCATCGGCGTATACTGATTCATAATGCTCAGATAGATCTGATCGGCGTACGTCTCATGCAGGCGCCGGATGATCTCTTTCGCTTCGCGCACATGACCGGGAAGCAGCAGATGCCGGACGATCACGCCTTTTTTCATGATTCCCCGGCCATCGAACTCCGGCGCCGGCTGCTGCCGCACCATCTCCCGCACCGCTTCCCACGCCGTCTCCGGATAATCGTCCGCGCTGGAAAGGCGCCGCGCCAGCTCGCGGTCCATATATTTGAAATCCGGCAGATAGACATCCACAAGCCCCTCCAGCATCCTCAGCGTCTCCACGCGCTCATACCCGCTGCTGTTCCACACGACCGGAATCTTAAGGCCGCGCCGTTTCGCCTCGCGCAGAGCCTCGGCAGTCTGAGGCGCGTAATGGCCCGCGGTCACAAGATTGATGTTGTTGGCCTGCTGCTCCTGCAGTTCCAGAAAGATCTCGGCCAGCCGGCCGGTCGTGATCGCGGTTCCGGCCCGGCCCCGCGAGATTTCCCGGTTCTGGCAGTAAACGCAGCCCAGCGCGCAGCCCGAAAAAAACACCGCGCCGGAGCCTTCCTCCCCGGAAATACACGGTTCCTCCCACATATGGAGCGCAGCCCGCGCGACCATCAGGCGGCTGTCCGCATGACACCGCCCTTTTTGTCCTGCTTCCCGCTTCGCTCCGCATCCGCGCGGGCAGAGAAAGCAGCCGGAATGATCCGCGGCATCTGTCATAATGTCATCCCACCTTCCCTAACGCGTCTTCTTCCCGGGCAGCTGCGCCAGCACGATCGCCGTGAACATCAGCGCGCAGCCTGTCAGTTCCCGCACGCTTAATCTCTGGCCGAGCAGCACCCATCCTGCCAGCACGGAAACGACCGATTCCAGGCTCATGATCAGCGAGGCCACCGTCGGATCCATTCCGTTCTGTCCGATGATCTGAAAGGTGTACGCCACGCCGCACGACAGCACGCCGGCGTACAGGACCGGCATCCACGCCTGCAGAATCGCGGTGATTTCGGGTGTTTCCGTTATCAGCATACAGACCCCGGACAAAATACCGCACATAAAAAACTGAATGCAGGACAGCCGCACGCCGTCCGTCCTCGGTGAAAAATAATCGACCGCGAGAATATGCAGCGCGAACGCCAGCGCACACAGCAAAACCAGGAAATCTCCTTTCCCGATCGAGAATCCGCCCGTGATGCACAGCAGATACAGTCCCGCCACCGCGAGCGCCACGCTGATCCAGACGCGCAGCCCCGCCGCCTTTCCGACAAAAATGCCGAGCAGCGGCACCAGGACGATATAGAGCGCCGTGATAAAGCCGGCTTTCCCGACCGTCGTATACTGAATGCCGATCTGCTGCAGGCTGCTCGCGACAAAAAAGATCAGGCCGCAGCAAAGCCCGCCATGCAGAAGTGTTTTTCCGTCCGTGCGTTTTCTCTCCCCCCTGAACCTGTCCAGAAAAGCGATGCACGGGATCAGCACGCATCCGCCGATCAGGCATCTGACGCAGTTGAAGGTAAACGGCCCGATGTATTCCATCCCCACACTCTGCGCGACAAAGGCAACGCCCCAGATCGCTGCCGTCAGAAACAGCATTACCGAATTTTTCCATGTTGCTTTTTTCATAATTTCCTCACAAAGTATCATATTTGTTACTGTAACTCATATTTTCTGTAAAAGCGCCTTCCCGTCCAGCACGGCTTCTTTTAGCTCGTCCCCCTCATAGCGCAGCTTAAGCGAGAAGAACGGAGCGTTCTCAGCCAGAAGGCGCAGAAAAATTTTATCCCCTTCCCAGAGGTTGAGATTTTCAATCTCTGACTGGGGAACCCATTCAAGAATACCTTCGTCCGTGACGAGGCCCTCAATTTCCTCTGCTTTTAAAACACGCGGCTCCGAATTTTCCATCTCCGCGGCACATTTCTCCGGTTTTTTCTTCACAGTCTGTCCCATTCTCGGTATCTTCTCCGCAAAATCAGCATCCTTCGCACTGTCGCCAGGGATCTTTGCCGTATACAGGCACATGTACTCTGTCCCCCAGAGATCCGACACAAAAGTCACCAGTCCCCGGAACCGGAATGACCGCAGCGTCAGGCCGGTCTCCTCCTTTACCTCGCGGAGCAGACATTCCTCCGGACTCTCGCCCTCCTCAAAATGGCCGCCGATCCCGATCCACTTGTCCTGATTCTCATCGTTTTCCTTACAGACGCGGTGCATCATCAGATAGCACCCGTCGTGCTCAATATAGCAGAGCGTCGTCAAAGGACTTTTCATCTGCAGGCACCTCCGTTCCGATATTACAGCTCCACAACCGTCATCTCATGACGCACCGCCGGCAGGAACTTCTCAAAAATATCTGCTGTCTTCGCCTTCAGGCTTGACGTATTGACGCACGGATGGAATCCGATATATTCCGTCTCCACAACCTCGCGGTCCGCCAGCAGCCGCACATGACCCTCCGTATCGTTCATCAGGCCCATAATGCTGACCGCGCCGGGATGAATCCCGAGATACTGCTCCATATGTTCGGCGTCCGCAAAGGACAGGCGGGCGCATCCAAGCTGTTTTGACAGATCCTTCGTCCGGAAAAGCTTCTCTCCAGGCATTAAAAGCAGATAAAAATCTGTCTTCTGACGATTACAGAGAAACAGATTCTTGCAGACATGGATATCCAGTTTTCGGTCGACGCCATGACACGATTCGATGGACGGGGTCACCTCATGATCCACCCTTTCATACGAAATATTTAATTTATCGAGAAGATCATAGACCGCCGTCTCCCTGCGCGACCTGCCCGATACGTCCTCCGGCCTGCCCGTATATACCGGCGAGATCCAGATTTCATTGTTTCTTTCCGACATGTTTTTCCTTTCCTCCCTCTTACGGACGCCGGCCCGTTCTCACTTGAGCCGAAACAGTCCGCTTTCCTTCGCAATGACCTTCACCGTGATGCTGCAGTCGGCGATGTGCTCATAATTCATCTCCAGCGAATAATCCACGTTCACCTCGATCATATCGCTGCTCTCGCTGACCTTCATCTCCTTCACGTCGATGCCCGCCATCATGTTCCCGTACGGGGTAAAATACCAGCTCGTATTTTTCTTATCCTTCTCGAACACCATTTCCGTCCGCAGAGGTCCTTTCTTCTGAAGCTCCATTCTCCCGTCCTGGATCTTGATGCAGTTTTTTATCAGTTCCTTTGTGCCTTCCACCAGCTCGTCATAAAGTATATAATGTTTTCCGGCCCGGCAGTAATACTTGCCGGCCGATATCATCTCGACTTCATCTTCCGCCTCCTCCTCCATCACATGAAGCCCCTTAACGCTGACTAAAACATCTCTCGTCATAACACCTTGCTCCTTTGTGTCTCATCCCCGCCTGTCCCGGCGAAACGCCTTTCACCGGAGGCGGCCGGATCCTTCCGGATTCTGCCCTGCCTCCGCTGCCTGTTTTAATATTCCTCTATATTGATCTTTCCGGTTGTCTCAACCTCGAACGGCAGGATCGAATTCGCGAAACGTCCGAATTTGTCCGCCGCGTCGCTGACAAAAAAGCGGTACTGTCCCGGATACGGCCTGCCCTTGTCCTTTTCGTCCTCCGGATTTTCCAGACCCTCGGACTTTAGCAGCTCTCCCAGCTCCCGCGCGGTCTCATACGCCGGATTTACCAGACTCACGGAGTCCCCCGCGATCTTCCGGATCAGGGAGCGCAGCAGCGGATAGTGCGTACATCCAAGAATCAGGCTGTCGATCCCCTCCTGCAGAAGATCGTTCAGATATCTGCGCGCCACTTCCTCCGTGACCGGATCCTTGAGCCAGCCTTCCTCAACAAGCGGCACAAAAAGAGGGCATGCCTTCCCGTATACCCTGATGTCCGGATTCTGTTCACAGATAAATTTCCTGTACATTCCGCTGTTGATCGTACTCTCCGTCCCGATCACGCCGATCTTTCCGTTCTTTGTCGTCTCCGCCGCCGTCTTCGCGCCCGGCTTTAAGACACCGATGATCGGGATGTCGAGCTCTTTCTCCACCTCATCCAGCGCAAGCGCGCTCGCCGTATTGCACGCGATCACGATCGCCTTGACATTCTGCGTCCGCAGAAAACGGATGATCTGTCTGGAAAAACGAATGATCGTATCCTTCGACTTGCTTCCATACGGGACGCGCGCCGTGTCCCCGAAATATACAATTTTCTCGTTGGGAAGATTCCGGATGATCTCCCTCGCCACCGTCAGCCCGCCCACGCCGGAATCAAAAACTCCGATCGGAGCTCTGCGGATCATGGCCGCATCTGTCACCTTCATTTCAAATTACCCCTTTTATTCAAAAAATAAGCGGTTCGCCGTCCAGAAACGCAAAGCAGACCTTTTCCTCCCGGAGAAATTCTGCCCTGCCGTTCGTCGCCTCCGTCACCGCTTCCTTCAGTTCCCCGATCCGGGCCTCCGGAACCAGCGTTTCTATTACTACAATATCCGTATACTCCGAATTCGTGACAGAAAGTCCCCTCTGCCCGAGCAGATACTGGATTTTTCCAATGCCGTTGTAATCCGTGCGGATCGAAAGAAGCGTCCCGGCCTTTTTTTCGATAATCCTGCTCTGTCTGAGCCCTTCCTGCGCCGCGCGGGAATAGGCGCGGACAAGTCCGCCGGTCCCAAGCAGCGTTCCGCCGAAATACCGCGTCACCACAACGGCCGTGTTATGTATATCCTCCCCAAGCAGGACGTCCAGCATCGGTCTGCCCGCGGTCCCCTGCGGCTCCCCGTCGTCGCTGAAACGCTGAATCTGATGATGCTCCCCGATTACAAACGCGAAACAGTTATGCGTCGCGTTCCAGTACTTCTTCCTCATGGCCGCAATGAACGCGGCCGCCTCATCCTCGTTCTCCACGGGGCGCACCGTCGCGATGAAACGCGACTTCTTTTCGATCAGTTCCCCTTCGCCGCCCTCGTAAACAATCTTCATCTGTTCCATCAGCGGACAGTCCTCCCTTCTGTATGATCAGCAGGACAGACCTGCGTCTTATCCCACAGGCCGCAAAGCGGCTGTCTCGTCTTTTCACATTATACCCCATGAAGGAATAACAGGCAAGATAAACGAAAGTACAAAAATGCGTCCACAGATTTCCCCGGGATTTTCCGATATATTTTTCTTTTTTGGGGAACACTGCTGTTTAAAGGACGCCGGGGCAGAAAGCGTCCGGCGCGGCCATCCGGTCCGGCGTCATCCAAATCAGAAAAGAAGGGGGAGAATCCCTATGAACGAATATCATTCCGATCAGCCAAACCAGAAAAAGGAAGCGGAGCCGTCCGATCCCTGCACCTCGCTCGTGCCGGACGGAGAACATTCTGTCGTCCCCGCACAGGAGGATTCTCCCGGGGAAACCGCCGGGACCAAAGAGTCTCTTTTCTCCCGGAAGCATTTCCGCAGAAATCTTTCCCGCTCCCCCGGGCGGCGCCGCCGGATTTTTCGGCGCGCGCTCCGGTTTTCCGGCATCGCCGCGCTGGCGCTCTTCGTGCTGTCCGGAATATTCGTCGGTTCTCTGATCGCGGCGGCTCCCGATATCAGCGCGCTCACCGTCTCCCCGTCCGAATCGGCGACCTGCATTTACGACGAGGACGGCAATATCCTCCGCAAGCTGACGCTCTCCTCTTCCAACCGGGAGATCGTCTCCCTTGACGAGATTCCCGTCTCCCTCCAGAACGCGGTCGTCGCGATCGAGGACGAACGCTTCTTTGAACACGGCGGCATCGACCTGCGGGGCATCGCGCGCGCTTTCCTGAACGGTCTCGCAAAAGGCCGCTTCTCCGAGGGCGCCAGCACCATCACGCAGCAGCTGATCAAGAACAGCGTATTCACCGACTGGACGCGGGAAAACTCTTTTTTGGACCGGCTGAGCAGAAAAATACAGGAACAGTACCTCGCCGTCCGTCTTGAAGACCAGATGTCGAAGGAAGAGATCCTGGAAAATTACCTCAACATCATTAATTTCGGTTCCGGGTGCTGCGGCGCGCAGGCCGCGGCGCGCCGGTATTTCGGAAAGCCCGCCTCGGAACTGACTCTGTCGGAATCCGCCGTTCTCGCCGCGATCCCGCAGAATCCGACCGCCCTGAATCCGATTAATTTCCCGGAAAACAACAACCGGCGCCGCCTGGTCATCCTCTCCTACATGGAGGAGCAGGGCTATATCACAGCCGAACAGCACGAAAAAGCGCGCACGGACAACGTCTATGAGCGCATCCGTGCGTACGACGCGGACTATGACGACGACTCTGTCTATACTTACTACGAGGACGCTCTGATCGATCAGGTGATCAGCTTTCTGACGGAGGAAAAAGGGTACACGTACGATCAGGCGTACCGCGCGGTCTACAGCGGCGGTCTCCGCATCGTCTCCGCGCAGGACCAGCGGATTCAGGATATCTGCGAGCAGGAATTTACGAACGAACAGAATTTCCCCGCCGGCACGCTGTACGGAGTCGACTACGCGCTCAGCATTTCCGCTGCGGACGGGATCGTCACCCACTACGGGCAGGAGCAGCTGCGCAGCTACGTCCGGGAAAATCTCGACCCCTCTTTTAACCTCATGTGTCAGGATCCCGAAACCGCCCGCGGCTACGCGGACGCGTTCCGCGAGGCCACGCTTGCCTCCTTCCGGAAAGAGGATCCTTCCGCGGATAACGGCAGTTCCGGCAGCTCGGATGGAGGCTCAGACGGCTCCGGTTCCGATAACACAGACGGAAGCTCAGGTGATTCCGGCAGCTCGGATGGAGGCTCAGGCGGGGCCGGTTCCGGCAATACGGGCGGCTCCAATTCCAACAGTTCAGGCGGTCCCGGCAGCTCGGACGGAAATGCAGACGGTTCCGACGACGGCGCCCCGAGTGTTCTCGCCGAGCGCCTTACGCTCTCTCCCCAGCCACAGGCCTCCGTCGTCGTCATCGACCAGGCCACCGGATTTGTCCGGGCGGTCGTCGGCGGCCGCGGAGAAAAGACGGCCAGCCTGACGCTGAACCGCGCGACGGAAACCACCCGCCAGCCCGGATCGACCTTCAAGATCCTGACTGCCTACGCACCCGCTCTGGACGCCTGCGGCAAGACGCTCGCGACCGAATACGAAAATCAGCCTTACGAATATCAGGACGGAACCCCGGTCAGCAACTGGGATCTGAATGATTACTCCGGCCCGACGAGCATCCGGGACGCCATCGTCCGCTCAGTCAACGTCGTGGCGGTCCGGTGCATCACGGACATCACACCGCAGCTCGGTTTCCAGTATGCGCAGAAATTCGGGATCTCCACCCTGCACGAAAGCTATAGATCCGGGGGGAACTATTCCTCCGATATCGTGCAGCCGCTCGCGCTCGGCGGAATCACACAGGGCGTCAGCAATCTCGAGCTGTGCGGCGCCTACGCCGCCATCGCGAACGGAGGAATTTACCAGCAGCCAAAATTCTTCACGCGGATATCCGACCGGTACGGCAATGTCATCGCGGATTATACAAAAAGAAGCGATAAAGACGGAACCAGGGTCATCAAAGCTTCAACCGCCTGGCTTCTGACTGACGCGATGAAGGATGTGGTAGCCAGAGAAGACGGAACCGCCTGGGGACTGATCTCCGCCGGGACAATGCCGGTCGCGGGAAAAACCGGAACGACTTCAAATTACAAGGACATCTGGTTCGCCGGCTACACCCCGTATTACACCTGCTGCGTCTGGGGCGGATACGACAACAATGACAGCCTGCCGAACAGCTCCACTTATCACACTTACAATAAGGCTCTATGGACCTCCATCATGACGCGCGTTCACGCGGCTCTGCCGGCAAAAGAATTCGAGCAGCCCGGTAGCGTTGTGGCCATAGATCTGTGCAGCGAATCGAACCTCCCCGCCGTTGAAAAAGGCTGCACAGACACCCGTCGGGAATTTTTTGAAAAGGGTACGGAGCCTTCCGGAAAATGTCCGCTCCACAGGCCCGCGCCGGAAACCGAAAGAAACGAGATCTATCAGGATGTCCTCGACGAACTCTTTCCGGGAACCGGACAAACCCCGAAAGCGGACGAGTCAGAAATCTCAAAGATTCCGGGCATATCCGACAGAGACGCGGCTTCAGACGGCACGGACGGCGCCGGCAGCGCAGACCCGGATGTCTCTTCCCGCGGCGATGATTCAGAGCGCACGGATGGATCCGGCAGCGATGCAGATTCAGACGGCACGGACGGCGCCGGCAGCGCAGACCCGGACGCCTCTTCCCGCGGCGATGATTCAAAGCGCATGGATGGATCCGGCAGCGCAGACTCAGATGTCACAGGCAGTTCCCCGCCTGCTGAGCAGCCTCAGACGACCTCTCTGGACGATATGATCAATCAGCTCAGCCTGTACGGGCTGCCATAAGCTCTTCTGTATTCCCCTGTGCGCTATCATCAGCCTGCGATCGGGCAGGAGCGGTTTTCCCTCCTGCCCGCCTGCGCGGCCCGTCTCCCATCCGGGGCCCGGATGATGCCGTCTCCGGGCGCATTTTTATGCTGTATACAAACCGCGGAATTTACTGCTGCAAAGCCGCCTCTCTTTTTTTCGACTCGCGCAGGTTTCTGAAAAAAGCGGACAGCAGCGTGCTGCACTCTTCTTCGAGAACTCCCCGCGTCACTTCCACCTGATGATTAAACTGCTCCATCTCAAGAAGATTCAAAATGGAACCGGCGCACCCGGCCTTTTTGTTCATGCTTCCGATAACCGCCCTCGTGATCCTTGCCTGTACGATCGCGCCGGCGCACATCTGGCACGGTTCCAGCGTAATATAAATCGTGCATCCCTCAAGCCGCCAGTCTCCCAGCTTCCGGCTCGCCTTGCGGATCGCGTTGATCTCGGCGTGGGAGATCGTACTGTGATCCACATTTCTCCTGTTATAGCCCCGCGCAATGATCTGATCCTCGTACACGATCACGCAGCCGATCGGCACCTCATTGATCGCCGCCGCCTTTTTGGCCTGCCGCAGAGCCTCCTTCATATATTTTTCATCCGCAGTCATGATTCTCCCTCCTTCTGTTTCTGTAAAAACTTCCCTGTCCGCACAAAGAAAAACCGCCCGGATATCTTACCCGGACGGACGATCTTTTTCCAGAATCTTTTATTTTTACCGTGCGCCGCCCTTCGAACGCATACCCCGGACGTTACCCTGACAGTTAACTCAGCCCAGGCACCCTCGCGGCACACAGAAGGTTCCGCTTAGTGCTGCTCCGTTCCCGACCTGACACGGTTCACGGATTCCTGTTGCGCAAGACCCAGACGTCAACATCACTTATCAGGGGCAGCTCCACAATAGTACGCCCTCGGTTTGGCATCACCCCTGCTGTAGCGGATTGCAGGTACAGGGCACCGCTATCTCCCCGGCTGCACGGTAATTGTAACTATACAGAGTTTTGCTGTTTTTGTCAAGCCCGCTTTGAAAATTACAGTTTTCTGTTCTCAGCGAATATTTGCCTGCGGAAAGACGGCCCATCACGATCTGCGTGTCAAACATGACCTCCCCCGGAAAAGGAAGTGGATCAGACGGCGAAGGGGCCGCGGCATTTTTATCCGCTGCCCCCTCTGCAGACCTGCTTAATCTTCAGCTTCGTCCCCTCAGTGATTCCTGGCTCCTATTTCTTTACTGTCACCGTAACCGTGACTTTCTTTTTGCCCGATGTTACCGTTATCTTTGCTTTTCCGGCCTTTTTACCCGTAATGACTCCCTTCGCGGACACCGCAGCCACCTTCTTGTCAGAAGTCTTGTAAGTCACTTTATCCTGGGACGTGATCGGCGTGATCACCGGCTTAAGCGTCAGCTTTTTCCCCTTCTTCAGAGTCAGCTTCTTCTTCAGGCCGGATAT
>CANRGB010000040.1 GCA_947630005.1 uncultured Lachnospiraceae bacterium | reverse complement strand
AATCCATCTCGTCCATGGTGAGTTCAACTTCGATATGCTGCTTGACATTGAGTTTGGACAATAAGCATACCGTCTCTGTGTGCACCGTCCCCGGAAACAAATCCACCGCACACGCCTTTTCCACTTTATATCCTCCCGCCTGCAGTATCTCCAGATCCCGCACCAGGCTGGTGGGTTTACAGGAGATGTATACCATCTTTTCCACTCCGTATCCGATGATCCTCTGCAGTGCCTTCGGGTGTACTCCGTCCCGCGGAGGATCCAGCACAATAAGATCCGGACAGGCATCGAGATCATCTAGCACTTTCAGCACATCGCCCGCGATAAAACTGCAGTTTTCAAGATGATTCAGCCTTGCGTTTTTCCGTGCCGCCTCCACCGCTTCTTCCACAATCTCGACTCCTGTGACGCTGCGTGCCACCGGGGCAAGGATCTGAGCGATCGTACCGGTTCCGCTGTAGAGATCAAAGATCACCTTGTCTTTTGTATCTCCTATATAATCGCGTGCCGCCGTATACAGCACTTCGGCGCCGAGAGAGTTTGTCTGGAAAAAGCTGAACGGGGAGATCCTGAAGGTCAGTCCCAGCAGTTCTTCCGTGAAGTAATCCTGCCCGTACAGAATTTCCGTATGATCGCTCCGGATCACATCCGCGGGACTGTCGTTGACGGTATGCAGGATTCCGACGATATTCCCCGCAAGGGAAAGCCGGCACAGGGCGTCCGCCCAGTCTGTCAGGCAGACGGACGCTGCCTTCGTCCCGCGCATTTCTTTCTCTGAACTTCCATCGGAATCTGCCCGGCTTTCGCCGTATGCTGCTTCTTTCTGCCCCGACCGGTTCTCCGCTTCCGGGCTGTCCTGCTGCCATCCTGCCGCTGGAGCGGATTTCTGCTCCTCTTCGGACAGCGGTTTCTCATCCTGCGAACTTGTCACCAGGTCTACCAGAATTTCTCCGGTTCTTTTTCCTTTGCGCACCAGCAGATGACGGAAATATCCCCGATGCGTCATCTTATGGAAAAATGGGCATCCTGTCTCTTTCGCAAAGTTCAGGGTCTCTTTTAGTATTTTTCTGAAATCTTCATCAACAATCTGACAGTCATCTGTCGTTACAATGTCATAAAAACCGCCTCTTTTGTGCATCCCGAGCGCCAGTGGTCCGTCTTTGTACTCATCTCCGAAGGAAAACTCCATTTTGTTTCGGTATTCATACTGCGCCGGACTGGCTTTGATTCCTTCAAAGACGTAGTTCCCGCAGACGGGATCCAGAAGTCTGCGGATCTGTCCTTCTTTCATCTCCAGCTGTCTCTCATAGGGAAGATTCTGATAGGTACAGCCGCCGCAGTCCGCGAAATGCACGCAGGGGGAATCCTGCTCAAGAGGGGATTTTTCAATCACTTCAAGGAGTCTGCCCTCACATTTTCCTTTCCGGGCCTTGCTCACAGAGAAACGTATTTTCTGTCCCGGAAGTCCGTTTTTGACGACGATCCGGGTGTCTTCTATCGTAACCATGCCTTTGTTCGGAAAATCCACGCGCTCGATCGTGCCTTCCAGGATCTGTCCTTTTTTCATGCTGTTCTCTCCTTCTTCTGTCATTCAGAAATACTCAAAAAGAAGCAGATGCCATTCGGCATCTGCTCTCCGCCTTGTTCCGGGCCGGCAGCTTCCGGGCCGCGGGATTTCCTCTTTTTCCTCACGCTTTGATCCGCGGGACCGGCAGCTGCCGAACCAAAAAACCGTACTTTTTCCTCACATTCTGACTGTGGCTCCGGGTTCCGAACCGAAAATCTCATCTTTCTTCACACTCTGACCGCAGTTCCGGATCCCTGAACCGAAAATCTCACTTTTCTTCAACATTCTGACCGCGGTTCCGAGTTCCCGCAGCAGGAAATCATCATTTCCTCCCCGCTCTGTCTGTCAGTCCTCAATTTCCGATCCGTTGGATTTACTCGTCTTCTTCCTCATCGTCATCATCAAAGTCGACAGGCTCCGGATCTTTGGAATCGTCTGCCTTCTCTTCCGGGGTTTCGGGTTTCTTTTCCGTTTTCTCTTCCTTCTTTGAGGTTTCCTTTCTGTCCGGGAAATCGTCGTCTTCAAAGAATTCTTTGAAATCATCCTCAAATTCATCCTTATAATCTTCGAGATACTCCGGCGTGAAGTAACGGTACACTGCATATGCGATCGCTGCGACCGCGGTAACCGCTCCAATCACCGCCAAAATCCGTAAAACAACACTTTTATGCTTTTCATCCTCTTTCTTTTGCAGCGCTTCAAGAAAATCTTCAAATTTCATTATGAATAACCGTCCTTTCTGATCCTGGTCTTCTGATTTTGACCTTTTTTCATTCACTCGTAGTATATCACAGGAATCCTGATTTTACTATAAAAATTTAACCGGATTTTACAGCTTTTGCAGTTTTGCGAACGCGGCGAACATTTTCTTCACCCCGAAACGCTCAAATTCGACTGTAACCTCGTAATCTCTTCCGCCTTCGGTTATTTCCCGGACAACCCCTGTGCCGAATTTTACATGCCTGACGGTATCTCCCACTCCGTACTCCAGCCTGTCTGACTTTTTCACCTCGTACTGCTTCGTGTCGTACGCCTTGGCACGGAAAGCCTCCCGCCTCTGCAGATAGGCGGATGTCTGATAATCGGGACTTCTCCTATGAGGTGAGGAACCGTCATTCCCCGCAGGCAGTCCTTGGCTTTCCGCGTTTTTATTCCCCGCGGATTCCGGGGCATTTCCATACATACCGGTTCCCGACGATGTTCCGCCATTTCCGTACATGCCGCTTCCCGGCGCTCTGTCATTTCCGTACATGCCGCTTCCCGGCGCTCTGTCGTTTCCGTACATACCGGTTCCCGACGATGTTCCGCCATTTCCGTACACGCTGCTTCCCGGTGATGTTCCGCCATTTCCGTACATGCCGCTTCCCGACGCTCTGCCATTTCCATACATGCCGCTCCCCGACGTCCTGCCCCCTCTGTACATGGCGCCGTCCGCATTCGGATCGTTCTTCGACAGCAGTTCTCCCGGTATATCCTGCACAAACCGCGAAACTGTATGAAACTGCGTCTCGCCGCGCACCATGCGCATCCGCGCGCTCGTCATCGTAAGACGTTTCATGGCTCGTGTGATGCCGACGTAGCACAGCCGGCGTTCTTCCTCGAGATCCGTCGGATCATCTGAAATGATGCTCGGATAACCTGGAAACAGTCCGTCCTCCATTCCTGCCATGAACACCTGCGGAAATTCGAGGCCTTTGGCGCTGTGCAGCGTCATGAGAAGCACGCGGTCTTCCCCCTCCTGGACGCTGTCGATATCGGCCACGAGGGCAATATCCTCCAGGAATCCCGACAGCGACGGCTCCTCCGCCGTCTCGTCGTAGGACGAAGCCTTGCTGACAAGCTCGGTAATGTTCTCAATCCGCTCCTTCGCCTCATCGGTTCCTTCCGCCTCAAGATCCTTTATGTAGCCGGTCTGCTCCGCGATATCCTCAAGAAGCTCTTTTACGGAATAAAATTCCTGCTTGCTGCGCAGCGTCTGAATCAGAGTCACAAAGGACTCAATCTTTGCCGCGCTTCTTCCGGTTCCCGGAATTTCCTTCACGCGGCGCAGCGCGTCGTAAAAGCTTATTCCCTGCGAAAGGGCGTATTCCTGCACTCTCGAGATCGTCGCCGCCCCGATCCCCCGCTTCGGCACATTAATGATCCGGCGAACCGCCAGATCATCCTGTCCGTTGTCCACGGTTTTCATGTAAGCCAGCAGATCCTTGATCTCCCTGCGCGCGTAAAAGTTGATGCCGCCAATGATTCTGTACGGGATGTCCGCGAGCAGAAACTTTTCCTCGAACAGG
Organism: uncultured Lachnospiraceae bacterium; assembly: GCA_947630005.1. Classification (GTDB taxonomy): domain Bacteria; phylum Bacillota; class Clostridia; order Lachnospirales; family Lachnospiraceae; genus Choladousia. The sequence continues at coordinate 20,595 of CANRGB010000040.1, read as the reverse complement.
CGCGACTGAGCGTTCGTACGGTAAAGGACCGCGCAGTCGCCGTATCTGCATTCTCCCCGCCTCACCATTGCCGTGATCATGCCGGAGATATACTCCGCCTCTTCATACGCGTTCAGAAATTCCCGGAAATTTACTTTGCAGCCGTCCCCGTTTTCCGTCCAGAGCGTCTTTTTCTTTCTTCCTTTGTTGCGCGAGATCACCGCGTTCGCCGCGGACAGGATGTTCTGGGTCGAACGGTAATTCTGCTCAAGGCGGATGACCTTCGCGTCGGGAAATACCTGCTCAAAATCCAGAATATTCCCGATATTGGCCCCCCGGAATTTATAGATCGACTGGTCGTCGTCCCCGACGACGCAGAGGTTTCTGTATTTTGAGGCGAGCAGGCTCACAAACTCAAACTGCACCATATTGGTGTCCTGGTACTCGTCCACCATGATGAAGCGAAAGCGTTCCTGATAAAAGGAAAGCGCTTCCGGACAGCAGCGGAACAGTTCGACCGTTCTGCACAAAAGATCGTCAAAATCAAGCGCGTTGTTTTTTGCCAGCTGTTTCTGGTACTCTTTGTAAACGCGGGCCGTCATTTCCTTTTCGTTCTGCGGGATTCCCTGATCCCATTTCAGAAAATCTTCCGGCGTCACCATCTCATTTTTGGCCGCGGAGATCAGAGAGAGAAACATCCGCTCTTTATACTTTTTCGTATCGATCTTAAGCTGCCGGCAGATTTCTTTCATCAGAGATTTCTGATCGTCGCCGTCATATACTGTAAAATTTTTTCCGTATCCGATCTGTTCAATAAACCGGCGCAGTATTCTGACGCAGGTGCTGTGGAAGGTCGCCACCCAGACCCTTCCGCCTCCTTCTCCTGCCAGACGGTCGACGCGCTCCCGCATCTCGCCGGCAGCCTTATTGGTAAAAGTGATCGCCATGATATTCCATGGATTTACCTTTTTCTCTTCTATCAGCCACGCGATGCGGTGTGTCAGCACCCGCGTCTTCCCTGAACCGGCTCCCGCCAGAATCAAAAGCGGTCCCTCATAGTGACAGACCGCTTCATACTGTTCTTTATTTAATGAATCCAGTATCGCCATAACTTCTCCCAACCTTTATTTTTCCGCGCGGCGGCGTTCATTCCTCAAATTCCGCCACAACAGTGTACCCGCTCTCATCCGCGCGCACTTCAGTCACCGTACCTTCCCGGCTTTTCAGCCTCTCCCGGCTCCCGTAATTGCCCGACATCGCAATGGCCGGCTCGATCGTATAATACCAGCTCGAAGGCAGTACGCCCTCTGAAACGGTCACAGGATCCCCCGGTTTTACCAGTCCCTCCCGCTCCATCTTAAACTCCATGCTGCGCATGCCATATCCCCTCCTGTCATTTTCTCCCGGACTTTTCTATTCTAGCCGAAACTTCTTTATCTTGCAAGTACTTCTTTTGCTTTGCGGCGGGGCTTCGCTCTCCGTTTTATTGTTACTGTTCACTCCCTTGCAGGTCGTGAACGTAACAGCGCTCCGCGATGCACAGAAATGCTGCTTTTGCAGCATTTCGCGCCGCAATTCTCGGGATTTCTGTGCATTTGGCACAGAAATCACCTCGCGGGACAGCGCATGCGTGAACTGTAACGTTTTATTCCCCTCGCTGTCTATTACTGGTTATTTTCTTCTTGTCATACGGTTCTCAATACTATATAATGATGTTGGGGGCAAAAGGTATTTTGCCCCCATGATGCCACGGATTTCTCCGCACTTCGTGCTTCCGAAATCCTGAAAGCACGAAGCGCAGAAATTTGACGGCGGACTTATTGGACGGGCCGTTTATGCGGCAGGAAAAAGGACGTGTGTCCGCCGCGCCCACGAAAACCGAACCATACAGCACAGCAGCAGCCTGTTTACGAGGTGATTTCATGAACCATGATATTGACGCTCTTGCAACGAAAATCATCGGCCAGCTGTCCGGTCTGGCACATATCCGTCCGGGAGAAATCCCGAATATCGATCTGTACATGGATCAGGTGACTTCTTTTATGGACGAGCACCTTCAGTCTTCCCGGCGGTACGAAAAGGACAAGATTCTGACAAAAACGATGATCAACAATTATACCAAGAACAAACTTCTCCCCCCTCCGGAGAAAAAACGCTACTCCAAGGAACATATGCTTGTACTGATCTTTATCTATTATATGAAGGGATTCCTTCCGCTTGACGACATCAAAGCGATTCTCGGTCCGGTGACCGACCGTTTTTTCAAAGCGGAAACTGACCTGAACATCGAGGATATCTACTCGGAAGTATACACCCTCGGCAAAGAACATATCGAAGAAATCAAAAAAGAAAGTCTTTCCGCGTATCAGAAAGCTTCCGCCTCTTTTCCGGAAGCCCCCGAACAGGATCGGGAATTTCTGAAGCTGTTCAGTTTTATCTGCCTTCTGTGTTTTGATATTTATCTGAGAAAACAGATCATCGAAAAGCTGATCGATTCCTGGGAGGAACCCGCTCCTCCCGAAGCGCCCTGATTCCCGTTCCCGAACCAGGGATTCAGGACACGCCGCGGAACCTGGCACAGAATTTAAGTCTGCTGCGTACGCGGGAGCCGGCATAGAATTCAGCAAGGCTCCGCTCACAAAAGACGGCGGGAAATTGAGCCGGATCTGCTATGCGCACGGGAGCCGGCATAAAATTGAGGAGGCTCCGCCCACAAAGGACGGCACGGAGATCCGGGGCTGCTCCGCCCCGGATCTCTGCGCGTTCCTGCCTGCTTTGTCTTACTCTTCCACTTTCCACCGGGGCTGGGAAGCTTTTCCTGTCATTCCTCTCCCGCTTCATTCTGTCTCTTTTTCGGCGTGCAAAGCCGGTCCGTTCAGCCCTGCCCGGCTCCGTCCTGCTGCCCTTTCAGCCGCTCAAACACCATCGCGTAGCCGTCGTTTCCGTAATTCAGCGAACGGTTCACACGGCTGATCGTCGCGGTGGAGGCCCCCGTCTTCTCCGCAATCTCAAGATATGTCTTTTTCTCGGTCAGCATCCTCGCCACCTCAAATCTCTGCGAAAGAGAGAGCAGCTCGTTCACCGTACACACATCCTCAAAAAACAGATAGCACTCTTCTTTATTTTTCAGACACATAACCGCCTCAAATAAGGCATCGACAGCTTCTGTCCTTATCTTTTTACTCATATGCATATCCTCTCCTGACTTGCAAAATTCTGTGTCGGACCGCGGACAAAACAGCGCCGCCGTGCAGGAATCCGCAGGCCCGCCTCTTTGCCGCAGCTGAACTTCAATCCCTATTTTAACACGTCAGCGCATCAGTGTAAACATATTTTTAAGATTCGCACGCGGTTTACACGCGAATCCCGCGCGGAACTCCGGTCTGTGCCGGCAGACAGCTTCAGCTCCGATTTCAATCCGCCCTGTTTATGTATTTTTTATATTCTTTTACCGAGCGGTTCACGATCAGCTCTTCCGGGAATCCGGCCTCCTCGATCAGACCTTTGCTGTAACAGCAGTTTCCGATATCCCCGGACCAGTGCGCGTCGCTGTTCAGAATCACCGGCGTCCCAAAACGGCAGCACTGCTCCAGCATGATCAGGTAATTCTCTCTGGAGTTCTGCCGGTAATTCATCGGACTCAGTGATGTATTGTTGACTTCAAGCAGTACATGATACTCTTTCGCCGCGCGCGCGATTTCCTCATAGTCGAGATGGTATCTCCCGTCGTCCGGATGACCGATGATGTTGACGTAAGGATTCTTCATCGCGCCGATCACCGCCGCGGTGTTCTCCTCCCTGCTGCCGGGACGGATGCAGGGCAGATGCAGGCTGACGACCACAACGTCCATCTGGCGCAGCAGCTTCTCCGGCATGTCGATTGTTCCGTCATAGTCCACAAGATTGGCCTCCGTGCCAAACATCACCTCGATCCCGGCCATACGGCGGCTGAGAACCTTCAGATTGGTAAAATAGTATTCGTGGCAGGTACCCGGCATCCTGATTCCGTGCTCTGTAATGCCAAGCAGCTCCAGTCCTTTGTCCGCGGCGGCCTGAGCCATCTCATTTATCGTGTTGTACGCGTGGCCGCTTGCGATCGTATGCGTATGAGAATCCAGAACATATTTCATAAAAAACGCCTCCTCTGTCTATGAACCGCATTATATAATGAAAGTTCCGGCAATGTCAACACCGCGAAACCCCCCGGCCTGCGCTGTATTTTTGTTTTAGTCTTGCGCAAAATGCCGTTTTATTATAAAATCAGTCTCGTTCATATCAACAGGAAGGAGTCATATTTGGAAATGAGAGATCTGATCAAATTATTCTTCGTCTTCGCCCAGATCGGAGCCACCACATTCGGCGGAGGATATGCCATGCTTCCGATCCTGCAGCGCGAGATCGTAGACAAACGGCATTGGGCCACCGAGAACGAACTGATGGATTACTACGCGATCGGGCAGTGCACCCCGGGGATTATCGCCGTAAACACGGCAACCTTTATCGGCTACCGCCAGTTTGGCGTCATCGGCGGTTTCATCGCCACGTTCGGACTGGTCGCGCCCTCCATCGTTATCATCACAACGATCGCGCTGTTTCTCACAAATTTTGCGGAGCTTTCAGTCATCAAACACGCTTTCGCCGGAATCCGCGTCTGCGTCTGCGTACTGATTCTGGATTCTGTCATCAAACTTGGTAAAAAATCGATCATCGACAACCGCTGCTGGATCATATTTCTTGGGATTCTCGGTCTGTCCCTGCTGACGCCGGTTCCCCCGGCAGTTCTGATCGTGATCGCGGGATTTGCCGGATTTCTGCTGAAACCGGACAAGAAAGGAAAAGAGGTGAATCGCGCATGATCTGGATACAGCTTTTCTGGGAATTTTTCAAGACGGGGCTTTTCGCGGTCGGAGGCGGACTTGCCACACTGCCGTTCCTGTACGAGATCTCCGCGTCGACCGGCTGGTTCTCGACGCAGGACATCGCTGATCTGATCGCCGTATCGGAATCCACGCCGGGCCCGCTCGGCATCAACATGGCCACCTATGTCGGCTTTAAGACTGTCGGACTGTTCGGCGGGATCGTCACGACGCTCGGACTGATCCTGCCGTCCATCCTCATTATTATTTTAATCTCAAAAATCCTGGACAGGTTCAAAGAATCCGCGCTCGTCCAGAAAGTTTTCTACGGCCTGCGCCCCGCGTCGACCGCGCTGATCGCCGCGGCCGGACTCGAAGTCGCAAAAATCGCGCTGCTCAGACTTGACGTTTTCGAAGAGACCGGCGCTTTTCTCGATCTGCTCAATTGGAAATGCGTTCTGCTTGCGGTACTGATCTACATCGGGCTGAAAAAGTTCAAAAAACATCCGATCCTGTATATCGCGATCGCGGCCGCGGCCGGAATTGTCTTCCAGCTGTAGAAGACAGTTCCCGCCTCCGCTTTGCGGACACGGCCCCGGCCATCTTTACCGCATCCCGCATTCATGCCTGCGGGAGCAAGACGCAGCCGCAGGCAGAATCTGTCACGTCTCCGCTTCCCGCAGCCTCTCCACAATACTTGTTTTCTCAAGTTTCTGACAGGCGAAATACGGCAGCAGCACGGAAGCCGCCAGGAACACCGGCAGCAGTATCAGATACGGAAGCGCCGTGAAGCGGTACCGGAAAAACATAATCATCTGTTCGAGGCTGCTGACCGCAAAATATCCGGCAAGACTGCCAAGTACAACGCCGAGCACGCCGGAGATCAGCGCATAGTACAGTCCTTCACAGACGAGCAGCTGCATCAGCTGCTTCCCGGTCAGACCGATGCTCTGCAGCATCGCGAACTCGCGGCGGCGCGCCTGGATACCGGTCAGGATCGCGTTCAGGAAATTCAGGATGCCGACCAATGCGATGACCGCCGCCATCGCGACGCCGATCAGACCGATCGACTGCTGCATGCTGGAAAATTCCGCGCGCAGCACGTCCGCCGAGAGGTATCCCATCTGCGTATTGACATTTTTTGTGTACTGCCTCAGAAAACCTTCAAACGCCTCCCTGTATTCCGGCTCCACGTCGTAGGAAACGGCCAGCGGCTGACTCGCCTCATACTGCTCCTGCTCTTTCATATCTTCCAGCGGCAGTACAAGCTGAAGGGAATTCGGGGTGTATCCTCCGTCCATCATGCTTCGCGGCAGATCGACGACCGCCATCACCTCGTACTCCTTTTCCCTGCCGTTTGTCACATCCCAGTACAGGACATTCCCGTCCTCATCTTCCTCATAGCTGTACTCTGAATCCTCCGTCACCATCTGGATGCTGATCCGGTCTCCCGCATGATACAAAGATTCTCCCGTCTGCGTATTCCCGAAAAATTCCCCCGCCAGCACATAGTTCCCGCTCTGAAATTTCTTTGCGTCGATTTTTCCTTCCAGTACGGAAATCTGTTTCAGCAGCCCGGGCGTGTACGCATACGCATCCAGGCTAATCCCATATTCCCCGGTTTTGATCCGCTCAGTTATGTCGCTGCGCAGACCTCCGAAATTACTGTCCGAATAAATCATTCCCTGTTCATCCAGGGCGGCAAATTTCTCTCTCGCTTTTTCATTTAAGTGCAGTTTCGGGACTCCGTATCCCACCCAGATTTCATTCCGGTCCGTGATTCCCTTCTGTTTGTCCGCCTCTGCGATATACGATTTGTCCAGAGACATATCCGCGGTGACGCGGGTTCCGGTCAGATTCGTGTTCGCAAGCAGAAAATCCCCGGTCAGGCGCGTTTCGATGTAGGAATCCAGGCGGAAGCTGTGCATCGCAGTCAGCACAAAGGAAAGCAGAATGATCGAGAAGGTCATCGACAGTATGACCGCGCAGGTCTTCGATTTGCTGCGGCCAAGATTTGCCAGCGCCATCCGCGGGATTCTGCCCGCGAACGCAGATCTTTTCTGATTCTTCGGAGTTTCAGAATGCCGTTTTTGCGCTGGCAGTTTTTCCTCCTCCGGAACGTTTCGGCTATTCCATGATTCCTCTGTCCCCACTCTGACAGAATGTCTTTTGACTCGTTTTAAAATTCTTTTTCTTTTGCCGGACAGCTGGGAACAGGATCCGGAAATCTCCATCCCCGTATAGTGCACCGCTTCCACCGGTGAAATTCTGCCCGCAATCTTTGCAGGCTTCCGGCAGCTTAAGTACACGGTCGCCAGAGAAAACAGCGCTCCAAACACAAAGATCCACGGCTCAAAAGAAACCTGTATCCGCATGCCTTTCGTATCCAGAAAACCAAGCGCAATCGGAAACATCAGCCTGCCAAGAACAAATCCCAGAAACAGCCCCACAGGAATCCCAACTGCCGAGAGGATCCAGGCCTGCCGGCGCACCAGCTTTCTGATCTGTTTTCCGGTCGTTCCGATTGTCTTCAGCAGGCCGTAGAACCGGATATCGCCGAGTATCGATATCTGAAAAATGTTGTGAATGATCAGATAGCCCGTGAAGATCACGACAAGCAGCGCGCAGACACAGATCCCGACCTGGAACAGATCCAGGTTTTCCGTACGGCTGCTCATATAGGCCCAGTTGACGCCGTAATTAACCTCTTCTTCCGGCTCGTACCCGGCCTCCTCTATGACCGCGCGCATGCGCTTCTCGATTCCCCGCGAGCTGTCAAACCACAGATTTGCATTATAAAGCCCCTCACCTTTATTATCCGGATGAGTATTTCCCCATGCGGCGAAATCTTCATCCGTGTATTCCCCTTTCAGTTCCTTCCAGTATCCCTCCGAAAGGTATAACTCGCTGGCATGACTGACATAATCCCCGCGGTACCAGCCGCAGAGTGTGAACGTCTCCCTGTGATGTTCTCCCTGAAATTCAAATTCAACCGGCACCTGCGCGCCGATTTCCGGCTTTGCGCCAAGCGCTTCCAGCACGATCGTATCCGCGATCAGATCAGACCGCTCCTTCGGCATCGTGCCTTCTTCCAGCTTAATAAAGGAATTTTCCAGCTCGTCCTCGCCGGAGGCAACGCGCAGTTCACTCTGGCGCGTCGTTACGTTCTCCGCAATCCCGATATAAAGATTCCAGGAGAAGCTTTTTATCTGCGGATTTTCGGTAATCCGTTCCATCTGTTCCCACGTTACATATTTCAGACCGGCGTGTGTGCGCGTTCCCACCTCGCGCATTGTCTCCTCCTCCGCAATCTGAACCGCTCCGATCATGAATGTGAATATTCCGGAAAACAGCAGGCTCGTAAGTATGATCGCCAGAACCGCGATCCGGTTACGCACGCGGCTCTGACGCAGGCTGCGCACGGACAGGCGGCGGATGATCTTCTGGTTGTTATTTTTCATGCCTGATCCCTCCCTGCACGTTTCGCGCAGCCGTTTCCCCGGTGCGTTTTCCGACCGGATTCTGCCGTCGCGCTCCCATCCCGCAGTTCTGCGCAGGGTTTTCCCCATCCTTCCAGATCCGCCCGTCCTCGATACGGATCACGCGGCTGCAGAGCTGAGCCAGAGCCTCGTTGTGCGTGATCATCACAATCGTCTGGCCAAACTGTTCCCCGGTCACCTTCAGCAGTCCCATGACCTCTTTTGAGTTGCGGGAGTCGAGATTTCCGGTCGGCTCGTCGGCAAGAACAATCGCAGGCTTTGACGCGAGCGCCCGCGCGATCGCCACGCGCTGCTGCTGCCCGCCGGAAAGCTGGTTCGGCATGCTGGTCCTCCGTTCGTAAATACCGAGCGTCTCCATCACCTCGCGCACAAATTCCCTGTCCGGCTTCTCACCGTCCAGTTCCAGCGGCAGCACGACGTTCTCATAGACGTTCAGCACCGGAACAAGGTTGTAATTCTGGAAGATAAAACCGATGTTCCTCCGGCGGAAGATCGTCAGCTCCGTCTCCCTGAGTGCAAAGATGTCCTTCCCGTCCACGAACACTTTGCCCTCGGTCGGATAATCCAGTCCGCCCAGCATATGCAGAAGCGTCGATTTCCCGCTCCCGGAAGTGCCGACCACGGCGGCAAACTCTCCTTCCTCGATACTCATACTGATCCCGTCAAGCGCCCTCACCAGACCGGCTCCGCTTCCGTAATATTTTTTCAGTCCGGTCGTTTTTAAAATTTCCATAAACGGTTCCTCCCTTCATGACAGCGGTACGTTTTTCAAAAAAACATCTGCCCGTCAGGCGGCCCGGGGAAACTCCTTCTGTCCATGATCCTGATCAGTCCCCGACGCCTCCCGAGCGCGGCTCTTTGTGTACGCCTGTCCTCAATGATACCGTCCGATCCTGACAGCGCGCTGACAAACCCATGAAAAAATACTGACAGTTTTGTCAGTATTCCTTCGCTCTCATGATCTGTTTCCGGCCGCATCTGCTTCTGCTGTTCTCTCCTTCTCTTTCGGCTGCGTCTTGTTTCTGCCGTTCTGTTTCGTTTTTCCCGGACATGTCCCGCTTCCTGCTTTCGTCCTCAGGCGGGAGGCTGACCGGAACACGCCGCGCGAGTTTCGCCCGACGACGCGGGTCTGTTCAGCAGAAACACAGAAAAACAGCTTCCTCCCTCCGGATTCCCCGAAACCGTGACATACCCTTTTTCCTGCGCGAGGATCACCTGCGCCAGGTACAGTCCAAGGCCGGTCCCGTCCTCTTCTTCCATCTGACGGCCGCGGTAAAAGCGCTGAAAAATCCGGTTATACTCCTCCTCCGGCACTCCCGGCCCCTGATCCCGGATATTGATCTTCGTATAGATCGACAGCGGCTCGATCCCGATCCGGATCCGGGAGCCGCGCGGACTGTATTTGACCGCGTTTTCCAGAATGTTCGTGACTGCTTCCGCCGTCCATTTCCGATTATGATACAGCTTCCGGTCCGCGTCCGTCTCCGTCTCGATCGATATTTCCTTTTCCTGCGCCTGGCTGTACACGGCGCTGACGCTCTGGGCAAGCGTCGGCCGTATCTCCTGCATCTCCGCCTGAAAATGCAGAATCCCGTGTTCCAGCCGCGAGGATTTCACAAGGGCCGACAGCAGCCACTGCATCTTTCTCGTCTGTTCCTCCATATGATCCAGAAATTTATGCCGCTCTTCATCCGAAAGCGCTTCCTCCCGCAGAAGCTCCGCGTCCATGACCAGATTCGCGAGCGGTGTCTTGAGCTGATGGGACAAATCAGACAGCAGCCCCGCCAGACTTTCCTGATCCTTCTGCGCCTGCTCCCGGAGCGCCGACGACTGCCGCAGGATTCTGCGAAGCCTCCCCTCCAGCCTGGACTCCCGCGTATCGGCAAGCGTCTCCTGCCCCTGCATGCCGTCCTGATACATCCGCAGCATTTCCGACATTCTTTCGATCAGCCGCCGGTAATACAGAAAACAGCCGGCGCCCGTCAGGATTCCGGCCAGCGCAAGTGCGGCAGCCGCAATATACCAGACGTCAAACCCTTTCATCCCTCTCCCCTCTTCCTTTCGCCGCGGCAAATATATAAATTCCAGATCCTGCTTTATTTTCTGAATATAAATTTTTGCAAATATTCATGATGCTGCCGGCATGCCCGGCATGAAAGTTTAGTTACCCATCGCCATATATCTGCAAACCGCGTCATTCACATCTTTCACAGCAAAATATACCCCATCCCGTGCACAGTCCGGATATGCTTCGGCTTCGAAGGATCATCCTCCAGCTTCCGGCGCAGCCTGCGGACCGTCACCTGCAGCGTATTTTCATCGACAAAGCTTCCCGCGTGATCCCACACACGCGCCAGAATCTGTTCTTTGAGCAGCACCTGCCCGCGGTTCTCCATCAGATAATACAAAAGCCGAAACTCCGTCGCACTGCACTCAATCTCCTTTTCCCCGCGAAAAACTTTCATGCTGCCGGCCAGCAGACGAATCTCTCCCGCAGTCAGAACATTCTGGCCGGAAACATTCCCCTCGTATTCCGGTGCAAAAGCGCTGCCCTCTGCCCTGTTTTCTCCGTCTGTGTCCCGCGCACATTCCGGGGAGCAAAGACTGCCGGCTGCTCCGGTCCGTATTACGTCTTCTCTTTCGGCACTCCGGCGCATCACCGCGTCCAGCCGCGCTTTCAGCACCGCCAGCGAAAACGGCTTCGTCAGATAGTCGTCCGCGCCGCTTAAAAGGCCCTGCACCTCATCAGTTTCCATATCGCGGGCCGTCAGCATCAGGATCGGCGTCCGGGAGACGGACCGGATCTCTCTGCAGAAATCCATGCCGTCGCCGTCCGGCAGGTTCAGATCAAGCAGAACCGCGTCAGGGTTTTCCGCCTCAAATATTCTCCGCGCCTCCGCAATCGTTCCGGCCCCGGACACCGTATGGCCGTCCCGCTCCATCGAAAACGCGATGCCGCCCGCCAGTCCGCGGTCATCCTCCACAATCAAAAGCTTCACTCCATCGCCTCCTGCCGTTCTCCCGCCCGGTTTTCCTGTTCCTGTACGTGGCATTCCGTTCACTGTCTCTGTTTCAGTTTCCCCCTCAGACAGATTCATCATAATGCAAATTATATATCCCGTCAAGACAGGCTCATCCGGTTTGCGCTCATGACCCGCAGGAAAGCTGGAACTTCACGCGATCGGCACGAAATACAGGTTTTCCTCCGTAAGCGCCTGCTCTCCTTCCGGGTAAAACCTGACAAACGCAAGGCTTTCCACCTGGTCCACATCGATCACGCGGTTCAGAGCCGTCGTAAATTCGTAAAGCTCATGGTTTTCGTCCGCATAGCCGCTGGATCCGGCGCCGCTGATCCCGGTATAAAGTGTTCCGTCCTTCAGCCGTACTCCTGAGAAATACGGCGGCTCCACATACGTGGTATAGACAAACGGTTCCCCGTCCGCGTCTTCTCCCAGCTCCGTCTCCTCCTGCATCGGAAAATCATAGAGCAGCGACACGGAAATTGGGGAGAGCTCCGCTTTCACCACGGCCGCGCCGCTGTCCCCGAGCTCTTCATTCAGTTCCAGCATCTTCATCTCTTTACTCCCTTCCATGACCCAGTCAAAGCTCCAGGTTCCTTCCACATCCGGTACGACAGATCCCGCCGTTTCCGCATAGCTGCCCAGTTCCTTCAGCTCTACATGGATCGGCTTTCCGATAAAGTATCCCCTTTCCCGGCTCGTCATCGTGACGATAAACTCCAGACTTCCGTCCTCCATCGTATAACGGATTTCTTCCTCTTCCGCAACCGGGGTGCCGTCCGCCGCGTGCACCGCCTTTCCGTTATTTCCCGGAACCAGTCCGTCATAGAAAGAGGCGTTCCAGCCGCCGTCAAAGCTGTCTTTATTGTCTACCAGAATACCTATCTGACCGAAGCCGGGTTCTTCCCCTTCTTCAAGTTCATAGCCTTCCACCTTAAAAGATAAATGCGCGAAATAATTATCCACAATGCTTTCCTCGGCCGTCACAGTGACCCCGTTCTGTGTCACGGACTGCCCGACGGCGGAGGCCATCCGGCTTTCTTCAAGCTCCTGATGCTGTTCTTCCGTAATCTGAAGGCGTTCTTCGAGCGCACTGCTCCACTGCATGTAAGCTGCCGCGCTGATACCGGCCACGCCGACAAACAGAGCAGCCGCTGCCGCGACCGGCCATTTCCATCCCTTTCCTGCCATGCGGGACGCCTGTTTCTTCTGATCCGGAAGGCGGTAAAGCGTGTTGGTATATTTCCCCCATACGCTTTCCGGAACTTCGATATCCTCCCGCAAACCTTCCACCATATCCTCAAATCTGCCCATACTGCAGTCTCCTTTCCATTATGCTGTTTTATCTCTTTCTTCGGGTTCTTCTGAATTTTCCCGGAGTCTTTCATGTTTCTCTGAATTTTCTCAGATTTTCCAATGTTCTTCTGAATTTCCCCCCAAGAGCCTTTCATATTCCTTTGGATTTCCTCAGATTTCCCGGTGTTCTTCTGAATTCCCCCGAGGCTTTGTTCTCCTTCAGATTTTCCGATTTCCACGAATTCTTCCGAATTTTTTGAATTTTCCGAATCCCACAGGTTCCCTTCCTGCCTTCCCTGGCTTCTCATATCACCCAGGAAGACGACGTCCTCCCTGTCTGCCTGAAGCGTCCTTCCCGCGCATACTGCGCTTCCAGTTTTTTCCGCGCGGTCATCAGTCTGCCCCTTACGGTATTCTCATTGATCTGGAGGATCTCCGCGATCTCCTTCGTCTTGAATCCCTGCACATAGTACAGCATGATCACCGTTCGGAACTTTTCATCAAGGCAGTTCAGAAATTCCTCCCACTCCGCGTTCAGATAACCTTCTTCCTGCGCTGGCGTTTCCGGAAGATTTTCCTCCGGCACGCTCCGCGCTCTCTGTCTGCAGATCATATTGCAGTTGTTGATCAGAATGCGCGTCAGCCAGGTCTGAAAATATCTGTCTTTTTTCAGCGTGCCGATCTTCTCCCAGCAGGTCAGAACCGTCTCCTGCATCGCGTCCGCGGCGTCCTCGTCATTTCTCAGAATAGCCTTCGCAATCTTATACATGGACTGGCCCTGCTGCTCCATCAACTGGCAGAACGCTTCCTTGTCACGCATTCTGGCTTTCTTAATCAGCAAATTCATTGTAATCTCCATTCTGCCGCCAGGTCGGCGGCACAAATTTCCTTTCTCTTTTCAGGAATCCGGATTCCCTGTCTTAAGTCTTACACTGATTAGATGAAACAGAGGCTGCTTTTGTTTGACCCTTTTTTTAATTTTTCGTGCGTGTTCTTCTATAGAACGGAAAAACCGGCGTCCCGCTGGATCGGAAATCAGGCTCTGTCTGTCCGACAGAATTTCCGTATCCCGCAGATACGCCGGCTCTTGCCGCAGCATTTTTATAGGGAACGACAAAACGATTTTCGTTTTGCTCGTTCCCTGCGCCGAATTTGCGCCGCTCAAGCGGCATTTTTCCACTTCAAATTCGTGCGCATCCCCCGGAGGGTTTATAGCAAACGGCAAATATTTTTGTCGTTTGCTATAAATTTTTACTCCCCGCGCAGAAATCCCTCATCCGTGAACTTCTGTTTCAGGGCCCGCTCCGTCAGGGGAATGGTCAGCAGCATGATCCCGCACTGTACCGTGCACAAAATCAGTCCGACTGTCCCAATTACACCCTCCGTGCTCCCATAAAACGGAAGATGTACGGCAAAAGAGGGAAGAAGCATAATCCAGCCGCATTTCTGCCACAGCTGCCCGCTGTATTCATTCGCAAATTTCCACGTATCCATATTTTTTGCGGAGCGCGGCGTACGATAACCGCTCAGGCTGCTGATTTTCCTGGAAGAATATTTCCGAAGCACCCGCCCTCCGATGATCATGGCAAGCGGAACAAGCAGATCACAGACAAGCATAAAATACCAGAACCACATAGGATTTCCTCCTTTCTTTGCGGCGCGAAATGCTGCGAAAGCAGCATTTCTGTGCATCGCGAAGCGCTGTTACGTTCACGACCCGCAGGGGAGTGAACAGTAACATTATATATGCAGAACCTCCGGCTCATGCGTAAAGGAACTGAACGTCGCCTCGGCGTTTTTGAAATAAAAGACCTGCGTGTTTCCGTCGTCCGCCGCATACATCTTCTGCAGAGAAGGATATGCGTCCAGCATCGACTGCCTTGCCTCAACACGGTCGTCCTCCGACAGCTCTCCGGCCACGCGCAGCCATTCTCCCTTCATAAACGCGCAGATCTCCGCTTTCGGATTCGCGAGGAGCTGCTTCGAGACATTCTTCACTTTTCCGGTCTGAATGTATAATCTGTCCTCAAATACATGCGCCGTTCCAAAAGGACGTACTCTGGGCTGATCCCCCTCCACCGTCGCAAGATAATACACATCCGCTTCCTTCAGAAAACTGACGACTCTCTCCATGTTCTTTTCCATTTTCTGTACCTCCATAACTGATTTTTCACTAACGGAAACGCGCGTCATCCGGCGTCCGCCCGCATCCGGCACAGATCCCGGGACGCCGCGCACTGCTCCGCATTTTGTGCTTCTGTCACTTCAATATTATTATATGCCTTTAGCCCGCGTTATTCAAGGCGAAATCGTCTCCGCTTTCACCAGCCCTTCGACCGCACTCGTATACCGCCCGGTCATCACAAGGCTCACCGTCGACTGGATGAAGCTTCCGATGCTGCCGATCTTCTCCGGCGGGGCAGCGTAGATCACCTGAAACTGATTCTCCTCCAGATATCTGACCATCTGTTCGATGCGCTCCCGCGAGAGCGCGGAAAACGCCTCGTCGATGAACGCGAGCCGCGCGCAGCAGACATTTCTCGGATAACACTGCATCAGACTGGCCGCAAGGATAATGAAATACGGCGTCTGCTTCTCCCCGTTGCTCGCCGAGCCCTGCTTCTTTGAGAGATCGGCGACGACCTCATCGCTTCCCTGCCTGCTTACGATCTCCATATCATAGGAAAAATATCTGCGGTAATCCGTGTACTGCGATTCGTCCTCCTCATCCAGGATCATCTCCATGAATTCCCGGATGTCGCGCTCCATCTCCTCGTCGTCCCGCGCGGAATTCATGTAGACTTCCGGCGAGTTCATATAGTTTTCCAGCTTCCGGCATATCCTGAAAAAGACGGCGCGGTCCGATTTTTCTTTCATAACAAATTTATAGGTGTCGTTTCCGAACGGGATCTGCCTCAGTTCCCGGTTGATCGAGCTGATTTCCGCCCGCGCCTCGCGGACCGTCTCGTTGATCTCCGCGACAAAGTCATTCATGAACGCGCTCTCAAGCCTTTGCGCCTGTTCCCCGAGCTGCCGGCGCGCCTCCTCGATCTTAATATTCGCGATATCCCGGTACTGGTCACGGTAAAACGGAATATAGGCGGCTCCTCTTTTATTCATGTCCAGATCCGCAATTTGGCAGTATTCAAGCTGCGCGCTCTCAAGCCGGGAGGCACATTCGGAAAGCTCGCCGCGCAGATTCGCGACCGTCTTCGGCGTGATCACCTGCCGGTTCCCCTTCTTCTGCTTCAGCCTCTCATACTCATCGATCATCGGCCGCTTCAGTTCCCCGTATTCCTGATACTTTTCCTCGCAGTCCCGTCCAAGCGCGCGGATCCCGTCCTTTACCGCTTTCTGCATAGCTTCCAGAGAAGCCAGTTCGGATCCGCAGGTGCCGATCTCCCCTACGACTTTATCCCGCTGCGCTTTCACCTGCTCATACCCTCTGCGGGCGTTCTCCCTCTCCTGCAGGATCGTCATAAAATCCGGATTCTCCTCGATCTCCCGGATACTTGCTTCGACGCTCTCTCTTTTCTGCTTAGCCTCCGCAAGATGCGCGGCCGCGAGGAAATCATAGTCTGCCTCGTTCCAGCCAATCCCGGCAATCTCCTTTCTCCGGCGGCGGTTCTGCTCCAACAGGCGGAGATTTCGCTCCCGCTCCGCCGCCAGATCCGCGCGCTCCCGCTCTGCCCGTTCCAGCTGGTGCCGGACCGCGTCCGCGCCAAGGCAGAACTCCGTCTTTTCGATCTGCATGCAGGCCGCGGCATAGCCCTTCGCCAGCATCCCGTTCTTCATCAGACCGCCTTTCGGATACTCATGCAGCTCATCCAGCGTATCGCAGAGATGAATCCCGTTCAGCAGATAATTCGCGTATCGCCGCGCAAAGACGTTCGGAATATCGAGAACCGCCGCCGCGGAGCCTTCCGTAATCTCCGTATCCAAAAGCCGGTCCGTGATGACCACGTTTACATTATGCAGATTTCGATCCCTCAACACTTCCAGCGCCTGGCTGCAGTACGCTCCGTCCACAATCAGGAAATACCGCTTCCGGCCAAGGAACGTCTCGATGGCCGCGCGCCAGCCGGCATCCGTGACCTCGCGCACCAGCTCGGCGAACACGCGCACTTCCGTATGGATCCCCCGCCGTTCAAATTCCTCCAGGATGACGCTCTTCGCGCGCTGCACTTCCTTTGGGAAGACCATGCGGTTCGCCCTGAGTGCGCGGATTCTTTCATCCAGCTCGCCGATCTCGCGGTCCAGCTCCCCGGCGGCGTCCCTGAGATGAACGCCGTCCGTCTCCAGGATCTCATCCTGCTTTCTTACCATGGCCGCAAAACGCAGGAACCCTCCGACTTTTTCATCCGGACTGTCCGATTCCGAAGCAAGATCCCCCAGAAGCTTCCGATCCCCGGCGGAAACGGGAACAAACTCCCCGATCCATTTCATCAGATCCGCAATCTGCGCCTGCAGCCGCAGAATCTTCGCCAGCCGGTTCTCATACTTTTTCACATCCCGGTCCAGCTCCGCGCGCTGCCGCTCAAGCGCGTGCAGACTCTCGCTCATGCCGCGGAAGACGTCATGGTTCTCGGCGATCCGGCACCGTTCCCCAGCCGCTTCATACGCCGCGTCAAGCCCTGCCCTTTGATCTTCCAGAGTCTTCTGCCTGTGCCTTGCCGTCTCGATCTTCAGGCGGATCTCCTCTTCCTGCGCTTCCTTTTCCTGAAGCTCCTGGTAGCTGAGCATCATCTCCCGGATATGAAGATTCCGGAGCCGTTCCTCGTACTCGGCGCTTTTCTGCTCAACCTCATCCAGCTTCGCGCGGCTGTTCTTCAGATTGTCATAGACCGCCCGGATCCGCTCAAACTGGCTCCTCTGCTCGCGCAGCTCCTTCAGCGATTCGACCCTCCCCGGCTCCAGCACACATTCCCGGATAAACTGGTCGATGTTGTTCTCCGGATTGAACGCCATCATCTTGACGAGCTTCGAGCGGTACTTGGCGGCGCTGCAGCGCAGTCCCAGCGCGCGGAGCAGCTGCTCCACCCCGCGGTCCCTGCCCAGAAAATCCGCGGACCGCAAAAGCCTGCCGCAAACGGAAAGCCCGCCGCGCGGCGTGATCTTCAGGGTTCGGCCGTCCGTCTGCACAAAATTCATATCCTCAATCCCGGTGTCCCGGCAGATGAACCAGCTTCCCCTCTGCGTGGTTTCGTTCGGCGATTCGATACACACGCCGGCGACAAGGCGGGACTGCTCGAGCGGAGACCAGAATTCCATCGCGATATAGCTGACCACCTCGCCGGTCCTGAGATAACGCTTGTCCCCGTTGCTCCGCGTATCGCCCCGGACATACGCGAGCACCGTCCGGTCGCGGTCCCTGGCCGCCTTGTTGAACTGCGTGTTCCCCGTCAGAAGATAGGTCATCGCGTCCAGAATCGTCGATTTGCCGCTGCCGTTGACACCCGTGAACAGCGTGGATCCTTCCAGGCGGATACAGATATTCTGGAATCTTGACCACTGCACCAGCAGCAGCTTCGTCGCCGTTTTGCGGTTAATCTGCCTGTTCATCCGGTTCTTCCTCCTCCCCGTCCCCGGGATCTTCGTCCTGCTTCTCCCGCATCCGCTTTTCCGCCGCGCTGACAAAACGGGCAAACTCCTCCGGATCAAGCGCAAACTGCAAAGACGGATACAGCAGGATTCGGCAGTCCTCCTCCCCGATCCGCCCGATTACATCCACCAGGCTGAACCTCGAGAAAAGCGCCAGGATGCCGCTCATCGTACTTTTATCGATCTGATCCCGGATCCCGTACTTTTCCAGCTCAAACCGCAGTTCCGCCACCGAGACCGTCACCGTCCTCGACAGCTTCCCCGCGCGCAGCCGGTCCGCGTACAAAGTCCAGAGGCAGCAGAGCAGAATACTCTCCGCTTTCCTGAGTACAAAATGATTGATCTGTATCTTTCCGTTCTCGCCCGCCTCCCGGCTGTTGCGCAGCATGACCACGCCGTTGTCGCAGTCCAGCACGATATCGAAGCCGATATAGCCAAAATAAAGGGAGAACGCGTCAGAATTCCGGGAAACAAAATAATAGGACCGCCTGCTGTCCTCATCTCTGTCCCGCACAATAAACGTCGATTTCAGCAGCCTGCGGCAGGATTTCTGAAACAGATCCCGCTCCGACGATGTGTACAGCTCCCATATTTCTTCCATTCCCATGGCGTTCCCCTTCCTGTGTTCCGGCGCTTTCCCCGCCCCGGCCCGCGCTCACTCTTTTTTTACGATCTCAAACCTGCGCAGCAGCAGATTCTGCGTCTCAAGATAACCGTCCAGCGGCCGCACCTCATAGCCGTTCTCCGGCCCGTACGCCGCCGCGGACAGCGCGCGGAGCAGATCCCTGCGGCTCTCAAGCGGCAGAGAGTCGCTCTCCAGCCGCTTCTTCTCTCCCAGGATATGTTCGAGATACGCCTTCATTTTTTCCTTGGAATAAGGATTGAACGCCTCCTGCTCCTGGGCCGCCTTCGCTTTCTCGACGTCCTCCCGCGTCATCTCCTCGAGCTGCGCGAACGTCTCGTTCGGTACGGTCTGCTGCCTGCGCGGGAAACGGACGGAAGCCGTATCAAGAAACTCGTGCCGCTCCAGCAGAAACAGCCCGGCGGCCTCCGCGGGAAGCTCCTCTTTCCAGCCGATGTCATCCATCTCTTCCGCGAGATACCGGATCGTCCGCTCGACGCTCCCGCGGATATTCGCCTCCCGGTTCCGCAGAAAACGCGCCCTGCCGACGGCGATCTGCAGATAAAGATTGATCTTGTGGCGGATCTCCCGCATGATCTGGTCGTAATCCTCCGTCAGGAACTGCCGCGTCGCCTGCAGCATTTCAAGCACCTGATCCTCCGCCTCGTCCCCGCGCAGTCCTTCCTCCGCGGCGCATCCGCTCACGAGCCGGCCGAACAGTTCGGCGTCATTCTGTATATCCGTCAGTTTTCCCTTGATAAACGTCCGGTAAATATGAATATTCTGCTGTTTCGTCAGCCGCGCGTATTCCCGGACAAAACTCCCCTCGCAGTACTCGATGATGTTCTCCGTCAGGCTTTCCAGCGTCTCCTCCTGAACCATCCGCTCGATGATCTTTTTGATAAACGTGGAGAGCCGCTTCAGCGCCTTGGCGAGCAGCTTCGCGCTGCGGTAAACATTCTTCAGCCCCTCGGCGTAAGGATCCCGGCTCCACGGATCCTCACTGCGCAGGATATTATAGATATGAAAGATATAACCGGAAAACTCCTCCCGCTCCGGCTTCTTTAACTGCTCCAGAAATTCCGCGAGGCGGATCCCCTGCTCCGTCATGATGATATGCTTCTCGTAGGTGGCGTCGTCACTGTCCTCCTCAAGCCATCCGATCTCCTTTGCGCAGAATCTGCGGAGGACGGCATTCGCCATATCCTGATAATTGCGCGCGCCGGACTCCCCTTCTTCGGCAAGCTCCTCCGCCGTCACATGGTTCTCCAGCAGATAAACGGCAATCGCGTCGCGCAGGCGGCTTCTCGCGATGCGGTACGAAATCTCCCTGTCATACTGATCATAGATGACCTGGAGACAGTCGGAATAGACACGGCTGCTGCTGCCGCTCGCGAGATTGTTAAAGAAACCGGCCGGAATGACATCAAACAGATTCGTCATTGATTTTTCCCCGCGCGGTACGCGGCGCTGTTCTCGATATAGGCCCGAAGCTCCCGGTAAATCTGATCCTCAAGCGGGGGACAGCCCTTAACGCAGAACTCGAAGCCGGACGTACACTGCCCGATTCCAAGACGCCCCTTCTGTCCCCGGTATCCCTGGCCGATGCAGATCTTCGTGTCAAGGTACGGCAGCAGCCCTTCCTCCTTCAGGCGGTCAAGCGCCGGCAGCAGATAGCCGTAGCAGGCGCTGCAGGAATCCACCTCCTCCACCGCGTCCTT